>JAWARX010000418.1:0-8131 GCA_038893155.1 Halalkalicoccus sp. | reverse complement strand
AGTGGTGCGTTTGCTGAAGGATGAGGCGGGCGGCCCGCCGACGCCGACACAGTACGCAGCGGCCGCGGAACTCCTCGCCTACTGCGTGATCGGCGCCGAAGGCTTCGCCGGCGTCGGTCGCGATCCGGAGGTCCTTGTACTGGTACTCGGCGAAGAACCCGGGATCGAACTCCCCGCGGATCATGTTCGGCGCGCGGTTGTCGAGCGTCCAGCAGCCCGCCGCACCCCCACTGATTGCCTCGACGACCGCCTCGACGTTCGCGCCCGCCTGATTCGCGAAGACGAGCGCCTCGCTGACGCCGACCATCTGTGCGGCGACGACGATCTGATTCGCGGCTTTCGTGGTTTGGCCCGCGCCGCTCGGCCCGCAGTGAGTGACCGTCTCGCCCGTCACGTCGAGCAGGTCGCGGTGCTCTTCGAGGGCGTCCTCGCTTCCTCCGACCATGATCGAAAGGGTCCCCTCGATCGCTCCCTCCTCGCCACCCGAGATCGGCGCGTCGAGCAGCTCGACGCCCTGTTCTTCGAGTTCCGCGGCGATCCCTTCCGTGACCGTCGGCGAGATCGTCGAGTGATCGATCACCGTCGTCCCCTCGCTCAGCCCGTCGACGAGGGGTTCGTCCTCCTCATCGTCCCCGAGGACGATCCGCTCGACGTCCGGCGAGTCGGGTAGACAGAGGAGAACGACGTCGCTCTCTTCGGCGACGCCGGCGGGCGAGCCGCCGGCTTCCCCGCCGTGTTCGACGAGCTCCTCTACGGGTGCGTCCGAGCGGTTGTGCCCGACGACGGGATACCCCGCATCGAGGAGGTTCTTCGCCATCGGTAGTCCCATGATTCCGAGTCCGACGAAACCGACCGTGTTCGCTGGCATCTCGCCGGACGATCGCACGCGAGGAGTAATACGTTATCTATCGGCACAGCCTTCGCCGGTAGTCCCGGAAGGGGGTGCCTGCGAGCGACAACCCAACCCTTTTCGGTTCGGCCCCAGAACCCGAGGGTATGGCAGACGACAACGACGAGACCGGTGACGCCGGCGAAAACGGCGAGGAGGAGAAATCGTTCCGCGAGCGCGTCGAGGAGATCCGCGAGCAGCGCGAGGCGGAGGGCGGTCCCGGCGGCGAGGGCGAGGGATCGCGCGAGGAACGGCTCGAGGAGATGATGGGCGGCGGCGGTCCCGGAGGTATGGGCGGCAACCCCTTCGCGCAGATGATGGGCGGCATGATGGGCGGTGGCGGTCCCGGCGCGATGGGCGGCGGTCCGGGTGGGCCTGCCGGCGAGGGCGGGGACGAACAGGTCGTCCGCGAGCTCCGCCAGCTCCGCGACGAGGTCCGCGACGTCAACCGCCACCTCGAACGGATCGCCGACGCGCTAGAGGACTGAGCCGTACACGGTTTCGAGGCGGTCGATCGAACGTTCGACGGCGACCGTCTCGCGCGTCGCCAGACATTCGTTTTTCAGTCGATGCCGATCCGAAAGCGCCCGCTCGATCGAGTGGCGGAACGAATCGGTGTCGCCCAGCGCGTAGTGGTAGCCCGTCTCTCCGTCGGCGACCGTCTCGCTCAGGGCGCCGGCGTCGACCGCGACGACGGGTGTCCCGCAAGCGATCGCCTCCCGGGCGACCAGCCCCTCGGTTTCGACGGGGCTGGGAAAGGCGAAGACGTCGAGCGCCGAGTAAAACTCCGGAAGCTCTTCTCGACCGAGGAACCCGAGAAAGCGAACCTCGGCGTCGAGCCGACTCGCCCGCGATTGTAGCGCGGGCCGGGCGGGGCCGTCGCCCGCGAACACGAGCGTCCAGTCGGTGCCGTCGACCGCATCGAGCAGTTCGTCGAGGTTCTTCTCGTGGCCGTGTCGACCGGTGTAACCGACCAGCGGCCCGTCTCCGAGCCCGTAGCGTTCGCGGATGCCGGGATCCACCGGTCGAAACAGATCGGTGTCGACCCCGTTCGGGACGACGTCGACGGGCGAACTGCTCCCAACGCGTTCGTGGAGGTGGGTGCGGGCCGTCTCGCTCGGCGCGATGATCCGGTCGGCACGCTCGAGAAACCAGCGTTCGTAGGACCGACAGACACGACGGAGCTCCGGGACGAGTGCGTCGGGCGAGAGATACGTCGCGTACTCCTCGATCGGCGTGTGATACGAAGAGACCAGCGGACAGCGCCGGTCGCGTGCGAGTCTGAACGCTGCGATCCCCATTCCGAACGGCGTGTGAGCGTGGACGAGCTCCGCCGAAAGTCCGTCGGGGGTGGTCGGGAGGGCGAGCCGGTAGCCGTCGTAGAACGGGAACGGGAGGCTCGAGACGGGAAGCTCCTCGGCTCCCGGCTCGCGGTCGGTTTCGGGGTAGACGACCGCCATCCGTCCGCCGCGCGCCCGCCACCGATTACGCCACGTTGCGACGGTGTAGCTCACGCCGTTTACCGTCGGCAGATACGTGTCGGTAAACGCCACCACCTGCCCCTTCATTGCCCCCTTCGTTCGACGCCAGTGGACAATTCGTTTCCCCTCGACCGTGTGAGTTATATCGATCCCCGTGTCTCCTCCGATAGATGTCCATCGCCCGCGAGCGAATCGACCGGCTGGAGGCACTCGCCCGCGACGCCGCGAGCGGGGGCGAAGACGAGCGGGCCAGCGAGTACGTCGCGCTCGCCCGGCGGATCGCCGAGCGAAACCGGCTTCGGCTTCCCCGCTCGTTCGAGCGCTCGACCTGCGATCGCTGTGATCGCTACCTCCAACCCGGTCGCAACGCCCGCGTGCGACTGCAGGACGGCCACGTCGTCGTCGCGTGTGCGTGTGGCGCTCACCACCGCTACCCATACTGACTGCCATCCGTCACGCCCGGCGTGCGAGAGCCGTGAATCGAACGTTCAAAGTGTGCTGGCGGTATAGCGGGGCCATGAACGATCCAGCGGACCTGCAAGAACTCAGAAAGGAGGCCCACGACCTCGACGTGACGGGGTGGGTCGGAAAAGGCGGTATCGACGCGGTCGCCGAGGAGCTCGAAGATCAGCTCGAGGACCGCGAGCTGGTCAAAGCGAAGTTCCACCGCGCGGCCCGCGGCACGAACTCGACCGAGGAGGTCGCGGAGGAGCTGGCCGACGCGGTCGACGCCACGCTGGTCGAGACGCGGGGCAACACGGCGGTGTATCACTGATGGTCCTCGAGGGGATCCTCGTCGACCTCGGGATCCAACAGGGGCCCGCCGCCGCGATCGACGGGGCGATCCGGTTTCTGGTCGCCTTCGTCGTCCTCCTGATCGTCGGCCGGGCGGTGGTCCTCCCGCTGTTCGAGCGCGCGTTCGAGAGCCGTGACCTCGATCCCCACGCTCGCCGTCCGCTGATGAAGGTCGCCTGGTTCGGCGTGCTCTTCGTGGCGGTCGCGATCGCCTTCGGCTTCGGGGGCTACGGTAGCTTCCTCACGTCGCTCGCGACGATCGCCGCCGCCGCGGCGCTCGCCGTCGGGATCGCGATGCAGTCAGTCATCTCGAACTTCATCGCGGGCGTGTTCATCTTCACCGAGAAGCCGTTCAAGATCGGCGACTGGATCGAGTGGGGCGACGGCGAGTACTCGGGGGTCGTCGAGGACATCAGCCTCCGCGTGACGCGGGTGCGCACCTTCGACAACGAACTGGTGACGGTCCCGAACTCCGAGCTGACCGACAACGCGGTGAAAAACCCGGTCGCGAAGGACAAGCTCCGCCAGAAGTTCGTCTTCGGCATCGGCTACGACGACGACATCGGGCAGGCGACCGACGTCATCGTCGAGGAGGCCAGAGCGCACGAGGAGATCCTCGACGACCCCGCGCCGACGGTTCGACTGGTCGAACTCAACGATTCGGACGTCGGTCTCCAGTCGCGCTTTTGGATCGCCGATCCGGCCCGCGCGGACTTCGTGCGGATCCGCGGCGAGTACGTACAGCGGGTCAAAGAACGCACCGACCGCGAGGGGATCGACATTCCCTACCCGTACCGGACGCTCGACGGCGGGCTGTCGGTCGAGAGCCTCGATTCGCTCCGGACGAGCGACGAGCCTGCCGAGTAGGACCCGGCTCTTGCAAGAGGAGAACTGATCGTGACGTATTGTGCATCCGTGCGTGGGTGTACAATGCGCTACGTCTGCACCGAATGCGACTGGGACGTCGATTCGCAGGACTCGCTTCCCGACGATCTCGGCGCACTGGCCGTCGACCATCACGTCCGCTTCGGACACCCGGTCGAACAGGTACCCGACGACCGCCCGCGGGACGAACGGACGGCCGACCCCTCGGTCCGAACGTAGCTCGCGGGCGACGTACCTTATTTCGCGCTCCGATCCGTCCCCTCCTCGCTGTTTGCGACGCCGCTCGTGATGATCGCCTGTACGCTCTCCTCGACGCTCATGTCCACGTCGATCACCCGCTTTTCGGGTACGTAGATCAGAAAGCCGCCCATCACGGGGTTTGGCGCGAAGGGGACGAAGACCGTGAGCATCTCGTCGTGACCCGTCGCAGCGACCATCTCCGCCGGCGGCCGACCCGTCAGATAGCCGATCGTGTAGGTGCCGTCGCGGGGGAACTCGACGAGTTTGACGTCCTGAAAGCTCTCGACGTCGCTCTCGATGAGGATGTCGCTCATCCGTCGGAAGCTGTTGTAGATCGAACTCACACCCGGAATCGACTCCATGGCGGCGTGAAACCCGCCCTCGATCCGCTCGCCGTCGGTGTGCTCTGCGACGAGCCCCACGACGACGATCAGCGCGATCAGGGTGAGAATCGTCGAGAGCTGGACGACCGGAGCAGCGACCTCGACGTCGAGGTAGCTCGCGAGCCACACCACGGGGTTGAGCGTCTGGGCGACGAAACTCAGGACGAACCCGAGGACGATCAGCGTGAGGATGAAGGGAATGGTGATCGCGGTGCCGGTGATGACCGACTGGCGAAGGCGCTCGCGCACGGGGGGCTGGCGCTGGGAGGGCATGTTCCCGAACGCTCACGGACACGTGATACCGCTGTCGGTTGCGCTCGCCGGGCTGGAATCCAAACGCGGAGTCGCCGTTACGGTTGCGGTCTCTGCGAGCGGCCGAGCCAACGGCTCGATCGCGAAGTAAACGGCGTATGAATGGGTGGACGCCCGGGGTTGCCCGGCGTTCCGGCGCGGGGAGTCCCGGTTGCCTCCTCCACCCCGCGATCCGTCGAGCGACAGGTGTCCGATGGCCCGCTGCTCACTTCCGTGCCTGACGGATTTCCATCGGCCAACCGCGACGGCACGTCCCTGCGGACGCTCGCCGCGGACCGCTGTCCCCGACGGACGAGGCTTCTCAGTTGGCTCCCGGGGCCCGCGCCGGTCTGACCGGACGCGCCCGGGGTTCGGCCCCCGCTGAAGACCGTACTGCGGGTTTCGAGCAGGGCCTAACTGCCCGACCTAGTCCACCTTCCACTACCTTCGTCGGTTATAAAAGGGTTTCGCCTGCGATCGTTCGGCTGTCGCCGGTCGATCCTCCCGGCACGCGACCTACAGCAGCCCCAGCGCCCGCGCGTACAGCCCCGCCGCCAGCGCCGAGATCGCCGAGAAGACGAGGACGAGCCAGCGGTGATACGCCAGCCAGTCCTGGGTCGTGATGCCCGTGACGTCCGCCGGCGAGACGGAAAGAACCCACTCGATAGACATCAGCGTCATGAACAGGCCGATCACGAGCGCCGCACCCGCGATCGTCGCCGGATCGGAGCGCTCTCCTAGCCCCGCACCGAGGACGACGATCGCGACGGCGGCGAAGACGCCGATCAGTCGCGGGCCGAAGAAGCCGGCGTCGTAGTACAGCGCCAGTCCGGTCGCGGCGTCCTCCGGCAGGACGACGTAGGGCGCGACGACGACGCAGACGACGGCGAGGCAGGCGGCGATCCCCAACTGGGGGGCGCGTCGCAGGAGGTTCATGACCGACGTTCGAGGGGGCGAAACCTAAAGTCGGCGTTCGAGTGCGAACGTAACACCCACATACGACCGGCAGAAACGCATCGGTATGGGACTCGGAAGCACCACCAAGAAGATCCAGATGATGGCCGACAAGGCCGAACAGCTCTACGCCCAGCTCAACGAGGTCAAACAGCAGCTCGAGGACCTCCGCGTCAAGGTCGACACCACACACGAGACCGTCACCGGCCTCGAAGTCAAACACGAGCAGAACCGCGCGATCCTCGAAGCGCTGGCCGAAAAGGAGGGGATCGACGTCGAGCAGGTGATCACCGAGGCCTCGATCGAGGACGCCGAATCGCAGGAGGCTGAGAGTGCCGACAACGAGTCCGACGAGCTCACGGAGAATGACACACCGGACGAGCCCGAGGAGCCGACCCCGACGGGATCGATCGACGCCGACGAGGGTGGCGGAACCGAACCCAATTAAGTAGCTCCGGCAAGCATTGCCAGTCGATGACCGAGCCTGTGGGAAGCGTTCTGGAGACCGTCGGGCGGACGCCGCTGGTCTCCGTGCAGGCGGCTCCCGACGCCGTCCCCGTCTACGCGAAGCTGGAGTCGTTCAACCCCGGCGCGAGCGTCAAGGATCGCATCGGAAAGTACATGCTCGAACGGATGCTCGAACGGGGCGACCTCTCGCCAGGGGGCACCGTCATCGAGCCCACCGCCGGGAACACGGGGATCGGGATCGCCGTCGCGGCCGGCCAACTCGAGTTGAACGCCGTGTTCGTCGTCCCGGAGCGCTTCAGCGTGGAAAAACAGCAGCTGATGGGAGCGCTCGGTGCGGAGGTGATCAACACGCCGACGAGCGACGGGATGGGCGGGGCGATCGAGCGGGCTCGCGAACTCGCCGACGAACTCGACGACGCCGTCGTCCCGCAGCAGTTTTCCAATCCGCTGAACGTCGAGGCGCACTACGGGACGACCGCGCCCGAGATCTACGACGCGCTCGATGGCGCGGTCGGCGCGGTCGTCGCCGGCTGTGGCACCGCGGGCACGCTGATGGGGCTGGCGCGCTACGCCCGCGAGCAGGATCCCGGTACCTACGTCGGCGCGGTCGAGCCCGAGGGATCGCTGTACGCGACGACCAAGGGGGAAGACCGGGAGGAAGGCGAGTACAAAACCGAGGGGATCGGGACGCACGATCCCACCACGAACGAGCTGTTCGAGCCCGAACTCGTCGACGAGGTGCTTCAGATCGCAGACAGGGACGCACACGACGAGCTGAAGCGACTGGCCCGCGAGGAGGGCCACCTCGTCGCCTCCAGCGCGGGCGCGGCGAGCGTCGCGGCCCTGCGGGTCGCCGCGCGGATCGACGCCGGCGAGATCGAGACGCCCCACGACAGCGTCGTGACGATCTTCCCGGATTCGAGCGAGCGCTACCTCTCGAAGGGGATCTACAGGAGCTTCGAGGAGTGGGAGAACTGATACTCTCGATCGGAGGAGCCCGATCTGTGACGGCACGAGTCGACGCGAAACAGCACGATTCCCACCGATCGTAACCACGATCGATTCGCGTGGTTGACCGACGGTACGACCGCGGCTCGATCGGCTTCCGTCCGGGCTCGGCTACCGGACGACCGTGACGGGCACCGGCGACCGGCGAACGACCGCCTCCGCCACGCTCCCGAGCAGCACTCGCGAGACGCCGGACCGACCGTGACTTCCGATGACGACGTGGTCGACGTCGTGATCCTCGGCGTACTCCACGATCGCCCGGGACGGCTTCCCGGTCAGGATCTCCGTCGAGACCGCGACGCCGCGCTGTTCGGCCCGTGTACGTCCGTCCTCGACGATCCGTTCCGCGCGCGCCCTGCGCTGTTCGGCCATCTGCTCCGCGTCGACCCACCCTTCGATCCCGCCGTACGCCCGGAGTTCGCGCGGCTCGATGACGTGCAGGACGACGATCGATGCGTCGGGGTGTTCCTCGAGCGCGTACGCCAGTGCGGCCCGCGACCGGTCGGACTCGTCGATCGGAACGAGGACTCGTTCGACCATACCTATCCGTTCGCGCCGCGGCTAGTTATCCTGATCGGGCCGCGGGCCGGCCTCGACTCGCGCCCGAACGTCATCGGTCACCGCTCACCGACGCAGTCGCCTCAGGGGGCGTGCAGCCGCTGGTGTTCGACTTTCATACAGCGATCCGAGACGACGTGGACCCCCGCGTCTTCGGCGCGAGCCTCCGCCTCGGGGTC
>JAWARX010000417.1:0-9047 GCA_038893155.1 Halalkalicoccus sp. | reverse complement strand
GACGCTGCGCCGCATCGCGCGGGTTGCGGCCGACGCAGCGGGCGCTCGTGCCGTGGTCCTCTTCGGCTCCGTCGCCCGGGGTGAGGCCCGGCCCGACAGCGACCTCGACCTCCTGCTCGTGATGGACGACGAGGGCTTCGGCGAGCCCGGCTCGCTCCTCATCGGCGCCGACTCCCACTCGACCACCTACGGCGGCCTTGGCGCGTTCGGCACCGGCGTCGGCTCGACCGACCTCGGGACGACCTTCGCAACAGGCGAACTCTGGTTCCGCGTCCCCGAAACCATCCGGTTCGAGGTCCACGGCGACCTCCCTGACGGCGTCTACGCAAAGGATCTCATCCTCAAGTTTATCGGTGACGTCGGCTTCGCCGGTGCGACCTACAAAACGGCCGAGTACGCCGGATCCGCCGTCCGGGATCTGCCGATTCACCAGCGACTCGTCCTCGCCAACATGGCGATCGAGATGGGCGGGAAAGCCGGCATCGTCGAACCCGACGAGCGCGTTGAGACGTATCTCGAACAGCAAGCAGGACTCGATATCTCAATCGATCCTGACCTCGTCTCCGACGAGGACGCCGCCTACGGCGCGGTCCACGCCTACGAAGCGAACGGCCTCGCACCGCAGGTGTCAAAGCCCTCGAATCCCGAGAACGCCGTCGACATCGATGCAGTCTCGGGAACACAGATCGACCAGGTATTCGTGGGCACCTGCACGAACGGCCGCTACGAGGACATCCGCGTCGTTGCCGACGTGTTGGAGGGCGAGCGGGTCGCCCCCGGCACCCGGCTGATCGTGGTGCCCGCGTCGAAAGCCGTCTACGAAAAGTGTCTCGAAACGGGTGTCCTCGAGGCACTCATCAAGGCTGGCGCGACGTTCCAGAGCGCCGGCTGTGGGGCCTGTGCGGGCTACCATCAAGGCGTCCTTGGCGACGGCGACGTCTGCCTGGCGACGGCGAATCGAAATTTCCCCGGTCGCGAGGGTTCGATGAAGAGTCAGGTCTACCTCGCCAGTCCGGCGACTGCGGGCGCGACCGCGCTGTACGGTGAGATCACCGACCCGCGGGAACTCGGGCTCTCGAGGTACGACGATCACGCCGTGGCCGACGCGGGGGTGGTCCGGTGACGCTCTCGGAACCGGGCCGGGCCTGGACCTTCGGCGACGACGTCGACACCGACCAGATCACGCCCTCGCGCTTCATTGTCTCCTCGGACCCTGAGGAACTGGCCGAGCGGGCGTTTAACGACCTACGACCGGAGTTCTCGGCGAACGTCCGCGAGGGTGAGTTCGTCGTCGCTGGCGAGAACTTCGGCGGCGGCTCCTCTCGCGAGCACGCGCCGCTGTCGCTGCTCGGTGCGGGCGTCGATGTCGTCGTCGCCCAGTCGTTTGCCCGGATCTTCTTCCGGAATGCGATAAACATCGGTCTCCCCGTCCTCATCTGCCCTGAAGCCGACCGAATCGACGACGGCGACGAGATCTCGGTCGATCTCGACGTCGGCACGGTGACGAACCACACGACCGATGAGCGCTACGATGCCGAGCCGCTGCCGGCATTCCTACAGGAACTCGTCGATGCAGGTGGGCTCAAGGTGTACACGCGGCGGAAGCTCAAGTCGGAGACGTAGTCCTTCCCGTTTGGGCCGGCGATGAACGAATGTTTATCTGGAACGGGTACCTACTTTGGATGTGTCATACCAGTACGAAAACTTGACCATCGACCGATTAGGGCACGCAAGCATTCGGTTCGTCATCGACGACACAACGGTTGTCTATATCGATCCGTGGAGTGAGGTCATCGAAAACGAACCGGTGACGGCAGACTACGTCTTCATTACGCACGACGATTTCGACCACTACGATCCAGAGGGGATTGCTCAAGTAATGGACGACGAGACTACCGTTATCGTCTACAAGAGCATTGATACCGCCGACCTCGACATAGCGGTGCAGGGTATCGCCGACGAAGAACTCACCTTCGATGCGTTCACGGTTGAGCCGACACCCGCGTATAACCACCCTGACGGACCACACATCGACGAGGACGGGAACCCGTACCATTCCGAGGGTGAGGTAATCGGATTGCGGTTCAACGTCGGTGACGTCTCGGTCTGGTATCCTAGTGATACCGACCACCTTGCCGAACACGAAATGTACGAGGTAAATATACTCATTCCACCGATCGGCGGAACCTATACCATGGATCAACACGAGGCGGCGGCACTAGCTGTCGCCCTTGACCCCGATGTCGTATTGCCGATCCACTACAATACGTTCGAAGCAGTCAAGGCCGACGCAGAATCGTTGGTTGCCGAACTCGCCGAGGAAAGGATCGAAGCGGAACCGATGTGAACGAGAGCGCGCCGTCACTTTCTCGAATGTTGAAGGCGGTTGCTCAGGCCGTCTTCGCCTGCCCGCCGTCGACGAGCAGTAATTCGCCGATGATAAATCGGGCGCGGTCGCTGGCGAAGAAGATCACCGCGTTCGCGACATCTATCGGTTCACCGAGCGATACAATCGGCGTTCGCTTTTGGTGCACAGCGATAACTGCCTCGTCGGTGAAATAATTCTCAGTCATAGACATTTTGATGGAACCGCGGTGGACGGCGTTGACTCGAACGTTCTTGGGGGCCGAGTTCTGCGGCGAACGTCCGTTCCAACCCGGTAATTCCCGCCGCGAGCGGTCTTCGCCGAGTTCGGACTCGACTCGATCCCAACATCGACGTAGAAGTGTGGGGCTCGAGTTGCGAGATTCGATACGTCGTTCTTCCGGTCGGTACCGTCGTGGTCGCCGTGACAGCGGGATGGTGACTCAGTATCGGATACGTGATTCCGAGCATCGTCCTTGTTGCGATCACTCTCCAGTATGCGGTTCCAATCTGGACCTCGTCGACGGTGGACACGGTGAACCGATCTTTGGTGCAATTTTTTGGAACGCTTCGTGAATCGTTTTCGAACATGACGTTCCGGACTAGATCTGACGACTGTCACCGATCTTCCGATCGTACAACGTTCCGTCTGAACCGCGTTACCAACGGAGTGTTTCGCCGAGTTCGCAAGCATCGAACGCGCTCGGCGATCGCACGACATCACATGCTCGCTCGTAGTTACTGTCTCGAAGTCTGTACGTCAGTAGCGATTCGAGTCGATCCGCAAACTCGTCGTCCAGAATTGGATCGCGGTAGTCACCTCGCGGATACGCACGCTCGGCACTCACCAAGTCTCCGTCGCGGAGTGCTACAGTTACGCGGGCACCCCAGTCCTCGGGAAACGCGTTGTCGAACTCCTCGGCTGCACGAACCTCGACCCTGTTTGCGAGTTCCTGAACGCTCTCATCGGCGATTGCCTCGGGCGAGAAGTGCTTGAGGGCAACATCGCCGCTGTAGAGGTACCGCGCGAGGACGTACGGGATCGAGAACTTGGCGCTCGTGAGTGTCTCTGGGTCGGTGTGGGCCATGTCCGCGGCGTTCGCGTACGTTTCGACGACGATCCGGTCGATCTCTTCGGGCCGGAACTCCCGGTCGATCTCGCGGAGGGCGTCGACCGGCGCGTGGGTGTACCGACACGAGGGGTACGGCTTGAAGTAGTTCTCGGAGATCGCCCACTGCTCGTCGAGGTCGTCGAACAGCGTCCCGAAGCCCTCCGGCAGGAGGTCCGCGAACGGATCGTAGACGGCGGCCACCGCGTGTCCAGAGCCGGGTAGCCCCGCAATCGCGAGTTGGGCCATCGCCACCCCGACGCCGGCTGAGGTGCCGGCGGTCACGTTTCGAGACGGCGGGCCGGCCTCGTATGGGTCGTCCATCGAGATCACGGCTCGGTTCGCCCCGAGGCGGAACGCGTTCTGGGCGACGGCGGGGTCCGGATCCGCACAGAGGGCCCCCGCGACGGCGGGGCCGACGGTCGTCCACGTCGAGTGGGGGTCACGGAGAAGCCACGGGACGGCCCTGTTGAGTCGTGCTTTCATCGCGAAGATCGCCCGCTCGAGGCGGGCGCAGAGTTCGTAGGCCCGGACGCAGCTCTCGACGAGCGTCTCGCCGTCGGCGTCCGCCTGCTCGGCCATCGCGAGCGCGCCGACGACGATGCCGGCGCCGACGTGGCCGCCGGTGTTGTGTCCCTCCTCGATCTCCTGGACAATCGCCGCGGTCCCGTTGAGCGTGGCCGCCTGCACTGGCGCGGTCGTTCGGTCCGTGCCGACGACCGTCGCCGGACCGGGCGGGAGGTCTGTAGCCTCCCAGACCTCGACGTACGGCTCGGCGGCGCTGCCGGCGACCGTCGCCGCGAGGACGTCGGCGACGGTGTCCTCACCGCGTTCGAGCACTTCCTCGGGGATTGGTGCTTCGAGAAAGTCGAAGACCCTGGCCTCCCACTCCCGGACGGGAGTGGGTGTGTCGGTCGCCATCAGTCGCCTCCGTCGGGATCAGTCTGACTCGTCGCTCGCAATCTATCCGTCGCGATCGAGCAGGTGGATGGACGCGAGGAAGCCGGTACCCCGTGTGGACGCGTAACGTCAGGTCGGTATCGCATACACGCTCAAGATATGCTCCCACCGTCGACGAGCGGATCGCTAGGCGCCGCTGGAGTCGGAGGAACGGGTGGACGATCAAACGTCGGAGTCGAGGAATCAGCGTCCGACGGCGAGTCAGCGTGCGAAGCGTTTAATCACGTCCCCGCCAATCCTCGGAGCGTTCATGAGTCAGAAGCACACACCGCGTGCGATAGTAAAGAGCTTCTTCGAGTGGATGGCTGACGGTCGACGCGAGGACGTCGACGAGCTGTTTGCCGACGACGCAGTAATCACCCTCCCCGGCGCCCGGTTCGAGGGGGCGGACGCCCCGCTCGAGATGCTCGAGTGGCTCGGACCGCGCTACGAGTGGGCCGACAAGGAGTTCGATCGCTGGATCGAAGCCGGCTCCGCGGTCGTCAGCCAGGGGACGCTCTTCGGGGTTGACGCGGAGGGCGAGGCATTCGAGGACGTGCGGTACGTCGACGTCTACCGGATCGAAGACGGGCTGATCGCGCGGGTCGACATCTACAACGACCTCGCCGTCGAGGGTGTCGTTCGGTGACCGAGCGGACGGGGGTGTTGTTCTCGACGCGGGACGACCTCGAGCTGGTTGCAACCGCCGAACAGCTGGGCTACGAGAGCGCCTGGGCGGCTGAGGGACAGGGGAAGACGGCCTTCGGCAAGCTCGAACGCTGGGCGACGGTGACCGACGAAATCAGGCTCGCGACAGGAATCGTCAACGTTTACGCTCGAACGCCCGCGGCGACGGCTCAGGCGACCGCGACGCTCGACGCCCACTCCCAAGGACGGGCAATGCTGGGGCTGGGCGTCGCTCATCCGGGCGTTGTCGAGTCGCGCCAGGGGGCGGTCGAAGGGCGCCCCCTGGCGCGACTCGCAGAGTACGTGCGGTTGGTGCGGCGGTACCTCGAAGGCGATCCGTCAGGGTTCGAAGGGGAGTTTTACACCCCGGATCGGACCTCGTTCTGGGAGGCTTTCGATCCGGTCCGCGAGCAGATTCCGATCTACAACGCCGCCCTCGGCCCGGGGAACGTCCGGCTGACCGGCGAGCTCGCTGACGGCTGGCTGCCGAATCTCTACCCGAAGCCGCAGTTCGAGACCGCCCTGGAGTGGCTCGCTAAAGGCCTCGAGCGGGCGGGCCGGACACGCGAGGACGTCGACGTGGCGATGTACGTCCTCGTTTCGGCCAACGAGGACCCAGAGGTGGCGAGGGAGGTGGCTGCTCGACACGTCGCGACGTACTTCCGGGACATTCCGGGCTACTACGACCGCGTGGCGACGAAAGCTGGATTCGAGGAGATGATCGACCGCGTGAGAGAAGCGGCATCGATCACAGCGGCCATGGTGGCCGTGGATGACGCCTTTCTTGAACAGGTGGCGATCATCGGTGATGAGCCCCGCGTGCACGAACGCTTCACGGAGCTGCGGTCAGCGGGTGTCGACCTACCAATCGCCCGCGCGCCGATCGGAGTCGATCGCGAGGCAGTCAAGGCGATGCTAGAGGCCGCGAAGCCGAGGTAGTCAGCGGATCGCGGCCTGGCCGCCGTCGATCAGGACCGTCTCGCCGGTGACGAAACGTGCCTTCTCGCTCGCGAGGAAGGCAACGAACTCGGCGACATCCTCAGGTTCACCGAGTCGATCGAGAGCGGTTTTCTCCCGGAACCGCTTTTCCTCGCCCACCTCGCGGTAGGGGTCTGTCATCGTTGTCCGAATAAAGCCAGGATTCACCGCGTTCACCCTGACCCCTTGAGAGCCGAGTTCAGCCGCGAGCGCCCGGGTCAGCGCGTCTAGGCCGCCCTTCGAGGCACTGTAGGCGGCTCGGTCGGGGTAGCCGACGTGGCTCAACAGCGACGAGACCGTGACGATCGACCCGCTCGCTGCACAGAGGGCCGGTTTCGCCGCCCGAATCGCGTTGTATGCGCCGGTAAGGTTCGTCTCCAATACGTCGTTCCACCGCTCGGACGAGAGATCGTCGATCGATTCACGGGTGACGACGCCCGCGTTGTTCACCAGCACGTTGAGTTCCCCGTCGTCGGCCGCCGCCGCGACCAGCGCCTCGAGATCCGACGGCTCTCGTACGTCCGCCTCGAGCGCGCGAACACTTCCTGAGACTATATCGGCGTCCGCGAGGAGGTCGGCCGGCTCGTTCACGTCGCCGACGACGACCGTCGCGCCGCGCTCGGCAAGCGAGCGAGCGCAGGCCCGGCCGATACCTCGCGCTCCGCCGGTGACGACAGCCGTCCGGTCGGCGAACCACTGGTCAGTCATCGGCGGCCTCCTGAAGGAATCGGCCGCGGGTTCGACTTGCGGCCGGGGGCTCGACGAGCGGTGTGTGTCGTCTCCGCTGCGGGCACGTGGTGTCGACGCGCTCGGTCCATGCCCACGAGGTGGCGACACCCGGATTTATACGTTCTGGCGCCGGCAGCGGGGAGAGGTGGGAAATCCTTATACTGACCTACTCGGATATACGGGTGTGAGCGACTACATTCTGGAGACCCGGGAGCTGACCAAGCGGTTCGGCGAGCTAACCGCCAACGACGGCGTCTCCCTCGACGTCGAGCGCGGCGAGGTCCATGGGATCATCGGTCCCAACGGGAGCGGGAAGTCGACATTCTTCAACACCGTCACCGGCTTCTACAAGGCCGACGGCGGACGTGTTATCTTTGACGGTGGGGACATCACCCACCTCCGGGCCGACGAGATCGCCCGCGCCGGGCTGGGCCGAACGTTCCAGATCGCTTCGCCGTTTACCGATCTGACCGTCGAGGAAAACCTGCTCTCGGTCTACACGGCCGGGCTCCGCTCCGGCCTCCGAATTCCCGACGAGAAGCGCGAACGCGCTGAGGAGATCTTAGAACGCCTTGAGATCTCTCACATCGCCGACCACGAGGCAAGCGACATCAGCGGCGGCCAGCAGAAGCTACTGGAACTCGGTCGGATCCTGATGCTCGATCCCGCCTGCATCATGCTCGACGAGCCGACCGCCGGAGTGAACCCAGCCCTCCAGGAGCGCATTTTGGATCACTTGCGAGCGCTCAACGAAGAGGGTCGAACATTCGTGATCATCGAACACGATATGAGCGTCATATCGGGGCTCGCCGATCGTGTCAGCGTACTTAACCAGGGGCGAATCGTCGTGCAAGGCGACTTCGAGACCGTCACGAGCGACGAGCGCGTCAGGGCAGCCTACCTCGGGGACCGGACAGACCCCGACACGGGACTCGATGAGACGCTCGCGTACAACACCAACCGGAGCGCTGGGGCCGCGGCCGACGGTGCGGGGGCGACCGCTGGAGCCAGTGCCGAATCGGGGGTCGAAACCGACTCTGCGACGAGCGCAGAAATCGAGGGGAGTGCCAGCGTTGCGACGGCATCGAGCGCCGAGGGCGGCGGCGCGACAACCCAGTCCCCGGTGCGTCCGATGGACTTCCCGTCGGCCAACAAGCACCTCGCGGCAGAGAACGTCGTCACGGGCTACGGCAACCACACCGTGATCGACGATGTCTCCGTCAAGAGCCACGATGGGGTAACCTGCATCTTTGGCCCCAACGGGAGCGGAAAGTCGACGCTACTTAAAGCGCTCGTTGGAGCGGTCCCGGTCTGGTCCGGCTCGATCCAATATGGTGAGACAGATATCACGGAGACGAATGCCGCCAAAAATCTCGACAACGGCATCGTGATGCTTCCCCAGGACGGCGGCATCTTCGGCAAGCTAACCGTCCGAGAGAACCTGCTGCTTGGAGGCTACCGCGTGAGCGACAAATCCGCCCGCGAGGAGCGCCTTGAGACCGTTCTTGAGGCATTCCCCGCGCTCAAGGAGAAACTCGAGACGAAGGGACGGTCGCTCTCTGGCGGTCAGAAGATGATGCTCAGCTTCGGACGAGCGATGATGACCGACGCGGAACTGTTCTTGCTCGACGAGCCAAGCGCCGGGCTCGCCCCCTCGCTCATCGACGACGTCTTCGAAGTGATCGAGACGTTTGTCGAACAAGGCGCTCACGTGATCCTCGTCGAACAGAACGTCCGCGAGGCACTCAAGATCGCCGATCACGTTTACATCCTCGCGCAGGGACGACTCCAGTTCGAGGGCCCGGCGCGCGAGTTGCTCAACGAGGACGAACTCGTCGAGCTCTACCTCGGACTCGGATAACATCCCAGCAGTGGATCGGGCCTCTATAATCCTTTCCGCGATTGAGGCTTAATTTCCTAGAGCGCTAAAACGGATACTGGAAAGATAATCGCAAACATATATGTAGTTTGGTTGCAGATGCCTGCGTATGGGGAAGCATAGCAATCCAGCTTCCAGACGGACGTACCTCAAATATCTCGGCGCGGCTGGCATCGCGGGGCTTGCCGGCTGTATCGGCGCCGATCCGAGTGACAGTGACGATCCCAATGGGAACGGTGGGAACGGTGAGACCGAGACGGTCGTGATCGGATCGAACCACCCGCTCTCCGGTGATCTGGGCGGGACCGGAACGCGAATGGACAACGCGATCCAGCTCGCGGCGATGGTCACGAACGAAAACG
>JAWARX010000416.1:0-6383 GCA_038893155.1 Halalkalicoccus sp. | reverse complement strand
GTTGGGATACGCTCCGGCAATTTAACAGTCCATCAATATCGTTCGGGTCTGTCGAACCACGGACAGACCGAAACGGTCGGCTCGTCGTCTCGGACGCTCGAGCGCTCAATCCGAGACAGGTTTACATAGGGATGGAGCCCAGTCACGTGTCATGGGAGCTCACGAACTCGGAGAGCGGACCATGGACGATTCAGCGTCGGAGGTGGTTGACGTCGGCGACGTGACGTTTCACGTCGAGACGGACGTACTCGTCGCCGGCGGCGGCGGCACCGGACTGGTCGCCGCCCTCGCCGCGGCGGAGCGAACCGACGGCACCGTGACCGTCCTCGAAAAGTCCCACCGACTCGGCGGGAACACGTCACTGTCGACCGGGATGATCCCCGCGGCGGGGACGCGGTTCCAGCGCGAGGTGGGGATCGAGGAGACACCGGCGGACATGGCCCGGGACATCTTGGAAAAAAACGGGTACGAGGCCGACGAGGAGATGGTTCATCACCTCTGCGAGGAGAGCCGGAACTTGGTCCACTGGCTCGTCGACGACTGGAACGTCACGCTCGAGATCGTCGACGACTTTCGGTACCCGCGCCACTCGACCTACCGGATGCACGCACCGGAGGGGCGAAACGGGGAGAACCTCATCGCCGAACTCGAGGAGCGAATCGAGGCGACGGAGAACGTTGAGTTGCTCACGCATACGCCGGTGAAGCAACTCGTCGCCGACGGAGAGGCCGTCGTGGGAGCGGTAGTCGGAGAAACCCACGACGAGGTGATCCGCGCGCGGAAGGTGATCCTCGCCACCGACGGCTTCGCGGGTAATCGCCAGATGGTCGAACGCCACTGTGGGGCGATCGCCGACGCGCTCTACTTCGGTTCGGACGGTAACACGGGCGACGGCATCCGCTGGGGAGCGGCCCTCGACGCGGAGCTCGCCTGCATGGACGCCTACCAGGGCCACGCGACGGTCGTCCAAGGAACGGGCGCGCTCTCGACGTACGCGATCATCATGAACGGCGGCCTCCTCGTCAACAAAGCCGGTGAACGGTTCGGGAACGAAGCGAAAGGCTACTCCGCGCTGGCGCTCGACGTCATCTCCCAGCCGGAGAACGTCGCCTACGAGATCTTCGACGAGGGGATCTACGAGAAGCTTCACGGCGAGTTCGACGACTTCGACGAGGCAATCGAACTCGGCTCATACCGCAGCGCGCTCACGATCGAGGAACTGGCCGAGAAGCTGGGCTGCGAGCCGGCGACAACAGCGGATGCCCTCGAGACGTACAACCGGGCCGTCCGCGCAGACGAACCCGACGAGGTGGGACGCAGCGACGGGCGAAAGCGCCTCGAAGCACCCTTTTACGGCGCCGCCGTCACGGGCTCGCTGTTTCACACTCAGGGCGGGCTCGTGGTCGACGAATACGGGCGCGTCCGCCGGACCGACGGCGACATCGTCGAGAATCTCTACGCGGGTGGGGGAGCCGCCGTCGGCATCAGCGGCCACGGACCGGGGGGCTATCTGAGCGGTAACGGCCTGACGACCGCGCTCGGACTCGGTAGGCTCGCCGGGATTCACGCCGCTGAGTCACTCGAGTGAGGCGTTAACATATGGGGTCGTCGAAGCGGCCGACCGACGGCTCGCGTTCTGTCAGTATCGATGGAAGTGTGGGTATCTTTATATACACTCACTTACACGGGTCACGGTATGACGAAGCGTATCTGGGAGGACTTGCTCACAGAACGGGACCAACGCGTCATCGAGAAGGCCGGCTACGACAAAGACGGCGCCTCCTCGTGGGAGTCCCGGGGGGCCGGCGAGAACCCGCTGGTGCTCGTGATCGATGTCCAGCAGCTGATCGTCGGGGAGAACGTCCCGATCCTCGAGGCCGTCGAGGAGTATCGGACGGCGATGGGGGAGATCGCCTGGGAGGCAGTCGATCGGATCACCGACTTCCTCGCGTTCGCCCGCGAGAACGGGATTCCGATCGCGTACACGCGCGTGGTACCGAGTTCCTACGACGATCCCACGCATCCTGATCTCGAGATCGTTGAGCCGGTCGCGCCCGAGGAGGGCGAGTGGGTAATCGACAAGACCTACGCAAGCGCCTTCTATGGCACTGACCTCCTCTCGCGGCTGAACCGGGCGGACGTCGACACGCTGGTCGTCGTCGGCAACTCCACGAGCGGTTGCGTACGCGCGACGACCGTCGACGCCCAGCAACACGGGTTCGACGTCGTCCTCCCCCAGGAGTGCATCTTCGACCGGATCGAAGCCTCCCACAAGATCGGCCTGCTCGACATGTGGATGAAGTACGCCGAGGTCCTCGAGACCGACGAGGTCGAGGCCTACCTCGGGTCGATGGGCGAGGGTGAGACCGCGTGAGCACCTACGACCTCGTCGTCACCGGCGGGACGCTGGTGACCGAAGACGGCCTCCTCGAGGCCGACGTTGCCGCCGACGACGGCGTGATCGCGGCGATCGCCAGACGAGGCTCGCTCGAGGGAGACGAAGAGGTCGACGCCTCCGGCCGGTACGTCCTTCCCGGGGCGATCGACCCGCACACCCACCACGGCATCTACAACTCACTGGCCGACGACGCGAACACGGAGAGTCGATCCGACCTCGTCGGCGGCGTGACGACGATTGGGAACTTCTTCCGCCGGCCGGGTGCCTACGGGGAGATCATGGACGACTATTTCGCCGAGGCGGAGGCGAACTACCGTCACGACTACTTCTTCTCGCTCGGATTGCTCTCCTTCGAGCACGTTGAGGAGATCCCGACGATCGTCGACGAGCTCGGCATCACGTCATTCAAGTGGTACATGAACTACAAGTACGCCGCCGCCGAGAAGTTCGGCGTCGACTGTGAGATGCGTGACGACTTCGGCGACGCGTTCATCTCCGCCCTCGCGGCCCTCGAGGTCCCAACGACGCTCGGTTACCACTCGGAGAACGTCGAGATCACGAACGCGCTCGCCGGCGGCAACCCGTACATCGAGACCGAAGCCGGTGACGACCCCGACGAGGAGGACTACGAGGTGCTCGTCGAGGAGTTCCCCGACTACGCCGAAACCCAGAGCATGGTCGCCGGCGCCAGCCTCGCCCGACAGTACGATTACGACGGCTTCTACGCCGTCCACGTCAGCGCTGGCCGAACCGCAGACGAACTCGCCACGCTCAAGCGCGCCGGCTACGAGCTCACCGGCGAGACCTGTACCCACTACCTGGCGCTGACGACCAATGACTGTGACGACCGAATGAAGGTCAACCCACCCGTTCGAAGCGCGAAAGATCAGGCGACCCTCTGGGAGCGCCTCGCCGACGGCACCCTCTCCTGTATCGGCACTGACCACTGCGCCAACGTGCGCGAGGAGAAACTCGGGGCGACGATTCGCGAGAGCAAACTCGGCTTCCCCTCGAGTGCGACCATGCTCCCGCTGATCCTCTCGGAAGGAGTCAACGAGGGCCGGCTCAGCCTCGAGCGCGCCGTCGAGGTGACGAGCACGAACACCGCGAAGGCGTGGAATCTCTACCCGAAGAAGGGAACGATCCGCGTCGGCAGTGATGCCGATCTCGTCGTGGTCGACCTCGAGGAGACGAAGACCGTGACACCGGAGCTCCTGCAGAGCGTCGCCGACTACTCGATCTACGAGGGGCGAGAGATGACCGGCTGGCCGACGCAGACGATCGCCGGCGGCGAGCTCGCCTACGCAGACGGCGAGGTGCTCGCCCAGCCGGGGTCGGGGTCGCACGTCGACCGGCCAATTTAACTCGCTGCCTCTGTAACATGGAACCAACGACTCCGAGTTGAAGTCGTACGCTCAGACGAACCACGGCCGCACTCACTACACACAGCCAATATGTCAACGGACACACCAAGACCACTCGACGGACTCACCGTCGTAGAAGCGGGATCGATGATCTCCGGACCGACCGTCGGCCGGTTCCTCGCCGACTTCGGCGCTGACGTGATCAAAATAGAACATCCGACGCACGGCGACCACATCCGCAACTTTGGAACACAGAAAGACGGAATCGGAATGTGGCACAAGTACCTTAGCCGGAACAAGCGGTCGGTAACCCTCGACATCTCCGACGACCGTGGCCGGACGGTCCTTCTCGATCTGCTGTCCGAAGCCGACGTGCTCGTCGAGAACTTCCGGCCCGGCACTCTCGAGAAGTGGGATGTCGGGCCGGAGGCGCTCCTCGAGAGAAACCCGGACCTCGTCGTCCTACGGATGTCTGGCTACGGACAGACGGGTCCGTACGCAGATAAACCGGGTTTCGGGACGCTCGCGGAGGCGATGAGCGGCTTTGCCTACGTCAACGGTTTCAGGGATCGGCCACCATTGCTCCCACCGACCGGCCTCGCTGACAATATCGCTGCCCTCTACGCCACGTTCGCCGTGATGTTCGCGCTCTACCACCGCGATGTCAACGGCGGCAGCGGCCAGGTCGTCGACGTGAGCCTCATTGAGCCGATCTTCAACCTGATCGGTCCGTTCCCGCTCACTTACGATCAGACAGGCGAGATCGCCTGCCGGTCGGGTAATCGATCGACCTCCTCCGCGCCGCGGAACGTCTACGAGACGAAAGACGATCGGTACGTTGCCCTCGCCGCCAGCGCACAGCCGCTCGCCGAGCGGACGTTCGAGGCCATCGGCCGCCCGGACTTGATCGACGACCCCCGATTCGCGGACAACGAGCGCCGCCTCGAGAACGTCGAAGAACTCGATGCCATCATCGGCGACTGGATGGCCGGCCACACCCGCGAGGAGGTACTCGAGACGTTCGAGGAACACGACGCGACGATCGCGCCGGTCTATAACGTCGAGGATATCCTCGCCGACGAGCACTACCGCACCCGCGAGGCGGTGATCACCGTCGAGGACGACGACCTGGGCGAAGCGACGGTCCAGAACGCGATTCCGAAGTTCAGTGAGACGCCCGGCCGCGTCGACTACCTCGGCCCCGACCTCGGTGCGCACAACGAGGCGGTCTTCGGCCGCGAGCTTGGATACGACGAGGGGCTGCTTGCCGAACTCGAGACGGAGGGGGTGATCTGATGGGGCTCTCGTTGCCCGAGCGAGCGACGCTCGTCGAGATGCTCCCTCGCGACGGCTTCCAGCGCTATCCCCACTTCATCCCCACCGAAGAGAAAATCGAGATCATCGACGTCCTCTCAACGATCGGCGTGGACGAGATCGAGTTCACCTCGTTTACCCACCCGAAGGCGGTGCCAAACCTCAGTGACGCCGATGAGGTGGCAGGGCGAATCGAGCGACGCGACGACGTCTGCTACCGCGCGCTGGTTCCGAACGCAGTCGGGATGGAGCGGGCCATCGAGGCTGAGGTCGACAAAGTAAACGCGCTGGTCGTCATCAGCGACGCCTACCGTCAAAAGAACCAAGCAATGACCCTCGGGGAGAATCTCGAACAGATCGAGGCGATCGTCGACCTCGCCGACGGCACGGGGATCGAGGTCGAAGCCGGCCTCGGAACGAGCTTCTTCTGTCCGTACGAGGGCGAGATCGCTCGGGACCGGACGCTGTCGGTCGTCGATCGCGTCCTCGAGGCGGGCGTCAACGAGGTGACGCTGGCGACCACGATGGGGATGGCCGATCCCGTCCAGGTGACGACGATGCTCGAGGCGGTCTACGAGCGCCACCCCGACGCGGACGTGGGGCTGCACCTCCACGACACGAACGGGATGAGCCTCGCCAACACGCTCGCGGCCATGCAGTGTGGCGTCGAGCGCTTCGACGCCTCCGTCTGCGGGCTCGGCGGCGGGACGATCCTTCCCGGCGGACTGAGCGACGTCGGGAACACGCCCACGGAGGACCTGGTGAACATGCTTCACGACGCGGGGATCGAGACGGGAGTCGACTTCGACCGATTGCAGACGGTCGCGGCGGACGTCGCCGACCGACTCGACCTCGGTACGCCGAGTCAGGTGCTGCTGGGGGGGACGCGCGAGCGGGTGCTCGAGACGACGGAGACGGACGCGGCCTAACGGCGACGGTGACGACAACCATGACTGGACAAACGATATCCGAGAAGATCCTCTCTGCGAAGTCCGGCGAGGACGTACGGGCCGGCGAGTACGTGGAGGCGCGCATCGACGCGACGATCGCCCACGACGTGACCGGACCGCTCGCGATCGAGGCGTTCGAGGCGGTGACCGGCGACGACGGCGAACTGTACGCCCCCGAGACGACGGTGTTCACGCTCGACCACCACGCCCCCGCAGACGGGGTGGAGGCGGCGAACAACCACAATATCGTCCGAGAGTTCGCCGCCGAGTACGGCGCCCACCAGTACGAGATCAACGAGGGCATCTGCCACCAGGTGATGGTCGAGGAGGGCTTCGTCGAGCCCGGCTCGCTCATCA
>JAWARX010000415.1:0-9659 GCA_038893155.1 Halalkalicoccus sp. | reverse complement strand
CGGACCGGATCAGCCCTCGGCGGGGCCGGCGTAGCGCTGGCCGCGGTGGGCCGCGAGCGCCTCGGCCTGCTCGTCGAACCCGGCGGGCGGGCCGTCGCGGCCGTCCCACGTCTCGACGTGCAGCCGCAGCGCCGCCCCGGACGAGCGGGGACGCCAGCTGCCGACCATCTCGCCGTCGACCAGCAGCGCGCCGGGACGTCCGAGCACCGGCCACAGCGCCTTGCGGCGGGTGGCGTCGGGGACCGACAGGTCGCGGTCGTGCTGAGCCGACCCGCAGACGAGGCGTATCCGGAGTTGCCGGGAACGTTCGCGACGGCGATCGAGGACCGAACCGGAACCCCGGTCGGGGTCGAGATCGAGTACCACGAGAAGGACTGGCACCGGCAGTGACCCACAACTATGTGAGTCGGGTCCGAACGACTCGCATGGCATTCGCACGCCACGGGGGAGGAGCGGGGGCGGAGCTCTCGGCGCTTTTCTCGCAGATCCACCCGGTATTCATGCTGCCGCCGGTCGCCGCCTCCTGGTTCGGGAGCATGCTCGCCGGGGAGTTCTCGCTCTGGCTCGGTGCGCTTCACGTGACGGCGATCTTCGCGGCGGTCTACACCGCCCACGTCAAGGACGGCTACGTCGACTTTTACCTGCGGGGCGAAGACGCCGATCACCCGCTTTCGGAGCCGGGCTGCAAGCGTGCGCTCGTCGGCGCGAGCGCGCTGTTTTTCGGCTGTACGCTCGCCCTCTGGATGCTCGTCGACGCCTGGGCCGCGCTGCTGACGCTCCCGACGTGGCTCATCGCCTACCACCACGCCCCGCAGCTCGACACCAACCCGATCACCACGACGACGGGCTATCCGATGGGCATCGCGCTGGCGATCCTCGGCGGCTTTTACGTCCAGACCGCGACGCTCGCGCCGATCGCGCTCGCGTTCGCGCTCGTCTTTCTCGTGTTGCTGTCGGGCGTGAAAGTCATCGACGACGGGCAGGACTACGAGTACGACCGCTCGATCGAGAAACGGACCGTGGCGGTCGCGCTCGGTCCCGAACGCGCCCGGGATGCGGCCTACGGTCTGATGGCGCTCGGCCTCGCGCTCGTGGTCGCCTTCGCGTTCCTGCGGGTGTTCCCGCCCGAGACGACGCTCGCCGTGCTGGCGTTCGGCGTCGTCGCCGCGATCTCCCGGCGTGCGGACGCCGAGATCGCGACCATGCTCCTGGTTCGCGGGGCGTACGTCTTTCTGGCCCTCCTGCTCGCGGCGGTCTGGTTCCGACCGCTGTAGCCCGCGGGGGTCCTGTCCGACCGCCGGGAACCGACGGGCCAACGCTTACTACCTCGCTTCGAGTATCGGTAGCACACCCATGACCGTTCCGCTGGATCTCGTCGTCCGCGTCTCGGATCACGACTCGCTCGATTCGGTGGCGCGACAGGCACGCAGCGCCGAGGAGTACGGCTTTTCGCGCGTCTCCGCGGGCGAAACCACCGGCTGGGACATGGTGACGACGTTCGCCGTCGTCGGCGAGCGCACCGAGTCCATCGGGCTCTCGAACGACGTGCTCTCGCCGTACGGCCGCGCGCCGACCGTCCTCGCTCAGACCGCGCTGACGATGCACGAGGCGACCGGCGGGCGGTTCCGCCTCGGGCTGGGGACGAGCTCGCCCGCGATCGCCGAACGCTGGCACGGCGCGTCGTTCGATCGACCGCTGAAACGGCTCCGCGAGACGATCGACGTCGTCCGGGCGGTCTACGACGGCGGTTCGGTCGACTACGACGGCGAGATCTATCGGCTGAGCGGACTGCGCTACGAGCGCGAGACGCCCGATGACCCCCCACCGATCGACGTCGCCGCCCTCGGACCGAAGGCGGTCGAACTCGCCGGCCGGTTCGCCGACGGGTGGGTTCCACAGCTGTTCACCCCGACCGCGCTCGACGGGCGCATGGACGACCTCCGGCGCGGTGCCGAACTGGGCGAGCGCAGTCAGACCGATCTCCGCGTCGCACCGCTCGTGCGCTGTTTCGCGAGCGACGACCGCGAACGCGCCCGCCGGGCGACTCGTTCGACGGTCGCCTTCCTCATCGGTGCGTACGGTCCGTTCTACGGACGGTCGGTCGCAGCGCAGGGCTACGAGGAGGTCGTCGAGGAGATCCGCGCCGCGTGGGAAAAGCGGGACACGGCGGCGATGGCCGCGGCGCTTCCCGAGGAGCTTCTGGACCGGCTGGCCGCGGCGGGGACGCCCGAGGAGGTGCGTGCGCGGGTCGAACGGTTCGCCGCCGTAGAGGGCGTGGACGCGGTGCGGGTCGGGTTCGTCCGCGGGATGAGCAGGGACGACGAGAAAGCGACGATGGACGCCCTCGACCCGTTGCTGTAGCGCTCGGATACCGTTACCGACGCGCGTCGAGGAACGGACCCCTCCTTTGATCCGCCCGACGAACGCAGGGCCATGGCCGACGACACCGCACGAACCACGCCGCTCGACACCGATATCGTCTCGCGGACGGCCGAGGAGTCGGGGGTCTCCACCGAGGAGCTGACCGACGCGCTCGAACTGCTCGACGCGGAGCTGCAGGGACGCCACTCCGAGTTCGAGGAGAACGCCTACGTCACCGTCGAGGACCGCCGCGCGTACGTGATCGATCCCGGAACCTGGGACGACCTGTTCGAACCCCACGACCTCGAAGCGTCGCTGCGCGAGGCCGCCCGCCGCGCCCACGAGCGCCAGGCCGAGGCACTGTTCGTCGCGAGCGAGGGGGACAGCGAGCCGCTCGACGGGCGTTCGGGCGTCGTCTGCGGGATCGACACCGCAGAGCAGTTCGACTGACCTGACCACTCACCCGGTGAGGTTGCCGATGGTCATGGCGACGAACAGGAGGATTACGGCCTCGTTGATGATCCACGAGTTCGCGTTCATCCAATCGCGGGTGGCGGGAAGCCACGTCTCGGCTCGCTCGCCGAGCGCCACCACCGCCAGCGACGGCAGCGCCAAAAGCAGGAGCGCCAGTGCGACGAATCCGCCGGCATAGCGCAGCGGAGCGCCCTGGCTCGCGAGATACGATCCGACCGCGACCGAGGTGAGGAGATTGCTCGGGAAAAACCCCATGAGGAGGAAGCCGACTCTGAACGAGAACCGTGGAGTTGCCGCCCCTAGCTTTCCCATCCATGTCGGGGGTTCGGACTCCTCGCGCCCGCGGTACGTCCGGATCATGGCGACGAGCAACGCCACGAGGACGACGACCGAGAGGGCGTCGCCCGGGGCGCCCCGTCCGGTGGCCCCGATACCAGAAACGTACACGACCGTGACGACGAGGCTGATCGAGGTGGCCGCCCCGAGGACGAACGCGAGGGAGTTTCGCCGCCAGTTCTCGGTCGTCGCGAGGAAGATCGCGCTGAGTATCTGTGGACCCGCGATCATCACGATCGCCAGCGGGAGCACCCTCAGGAAATCCATCCCCTCGCTCCGTCGAGACTCTTCCGAGTCGACCTCCACCTCCGACTCGCGTTCTCCATCGAGTAGGAGTGGTCGTGACACCTCATCAAGGTATCTTCGGTTCCAGTCGGGAGGGATCCATCCATCGACGGATCCAGGCAGCCGATCGCCGACCTATCGAAAGAGCGTCCCCGGTCCGTCGCACTCGACGCCTGCGACCCGACAGAGGTCCCACAGCGTCGCCCCGTTGCTCGTCACGACCGGCACACCCAGCTCGTCCTCCATTGCCCCGATCGCCGGAAGGGTCGGGTAGTTCGTACACGAGACGAAGACCGCGTCGATCCCGTCGGGGTCGACGGACGCGACCTGCGCGGCGGCGTCCTCGGGGGTCAACGCCCCGATCTCCGTGTTATCCTCGATGCCGAGCCCCGCGATCGACCCGACCTCGTAGCCCGCGCTTTCGAGGTACTCGCGTTCGCGGGCGTTCAACTCCTCGTTGTACGGCGTCCGGACGACGATCCGCGTTGCACCTAGCGATTCGAGCGCGCGGTCGACCGACAGGGCCGTAGCGATCGCCGGGCCGTCGATCGCCGCCGCGAGCGTCTTTTCTAGCTCCCGGTCGAAACCGGGGCCGTGCAGCAGGCTGCCGGTGGTACAGGCGTACGCGACCGCCTCGACGCCGGCGTGCGCGAGCAGGTCGGCACACTCGACGACCCGATCGCTCATGGCATCGAGCGCGTCTGCCGTAACGGATTCCAGTGGCATGCGGCTCGCGTGGACCGAAACCTCCTCGGGGAGGTACCGCGAAAGCTCGCGTTCGACGGCCGTGTTCGAGGAGGGAACGACGACGCCCAGCCGCCGCCAGTCGCTCATTCTGTCACCCCGTTCTCGCGGTCGCGCGCTTCGAGTTCGGGGTCGCGTTCGGCGGGATCGCCGTGGCCGCCCCCACCGGGCGTTTTCACGGTGATCAGCGTTCCGGCCGGCACGTCGCGGGTCGTCTTCGCGGGCACACGCTCCTCGTTCACGAGGTTCTCGCCGGGCGCACCGTCCGCGCCGCCCGCCACCCCGCGGGGGCCGTACCTGCGGCGCTCGGTCAGAAGCGGGACGGTCGCCGGCTGCTCGACGCGCACCGAGCGCACGAGGCCCAGCCCGCCCCTGTGTCTGCCCCGCCCGCCGCTGTTGGCTCTCAGAGAGTACTCCTCGACGCGCATCGGGTACTCGGTCTCTAAGGACTCGATGGGCGTGTTGAGCGTGTTGGTCATGCCCACCTGGACGCCGTCCATGCCGTCCTTTCCGGCGCGCGCGCCGAAGCCCCCGCCGATCGTCTCGTAGTAGGCGAACTCGGCGTCCCTCCCGCCGACCGTCAGGTTGTTCATCGTCCCCTGGCCCTGTGCGGGCACCCGCTCGGGCGCGGCCTTCGCGAGCGCGAGAAAGACGGTGTCGGTCACGCGCTGGCTGGTCTCGACGTTCCCGCCGACGACCGCGGCGGGTGGCCGGGGGCTCAACAGCGATCCCTCGGGCGCGCGCACTGTTACGGGTTCGTAACAGCCGTGGTTCGGCGGGATCTCGGGGTCCGTCACGCAGCGCACGACGAAGTAGACGGCGCTTTTGGCGACCGAGAGCGGCGCGTTGACGTTGCCGGGGACCTGCGCTGTGGTCCCCGAAAAGTCCACGTCGATCGAGCGCCCGTCGATCGTGACCGTCGCTTCGATCTCGATGTCCGTTTCGCTTATGCCGTCACCCTCCAGCAGATCGGTCGCCTCGTATACCCCATCGGGCAGGTCGGCGAGCTCCGCTTCGATCCGTTCGCGGGAGTACTCGATCACGGCGTCGAACCCCTCGCTGACGACCGCGCGTCCGTGTTCCGCAAAGAGGTCCGCCAGCCGATCGTCGGCCCGCTCGTTCGCCGCGAGCTGTGCGCGCAGGTCCGCCCGGCGTTCGTCGGGGTTCCGGACGTTCGCGAGCAGCAGCTCCATCACGTCGCCGTTCGTCTCGCCACCGCGAACGAGCCGCACCGCCGGCAGCCTGAGCCCCTCCTCGTAGATCTCGCGCGCTCCCGCGGGCATGCTTCCGGGGGTCGAACCGCCGACGTCCGCGTGATGCGCCCGCGAGACCGCGTAGCCGACGATCTCCTCTCCCGCCGCGAGCGGCGAGACCATCGTGATGTCCGGGAGGTGCGTCCCCCCCTCGAAGGGGTCGTTCAGCACGAAGACGTCGCCCGGCTGTGGATCTTTCTCCCGTACCGTCTCGACGGCCTCGGGCATCGCGCCCAGATGCACGGGGATGTGTTCGGCCTGTGCGACCATTCGCCCTTCCGGATCGAACAGCGCGGTCGAACAGTCCCGACGCTCCTTGATGTTCGGGGAGTACGCACCCGTGATCAGTACCTGTCCCATCTCCTCCGCGATGCTTTCGAGCTGATTTCGTATGATCTCTAACGTGATCGCGTCCATCAGTTCTCCCTCCACGCGGTGAGCGTTCCCGCCGAATCGATCTCCCCCGCCCACTCGGGGGGCAGGATGGTCGTGCTTTCGGCCTGTTCGAGCACCGCCGGCCCCTCGACGCGCTCGCCGGGCGCGATCCGGTCGCGGTCGTAGACGGCGGTTTCCCGGTGGCCGACCTCGGGGAAGTACGCCTCGCGCTCGCCGACGACCGGGTCGTCCCCGCCCTCGTAATCGACTCGGGGAGCATCTCGGGAAACTGTCGCCGTCGTCCGGAGATTGACGAGTTCGACCGCCTCGTCCATCCGATACCCGTACGAGCGGTCGTGGGCCGCGTGAAACCGCTCTTCTATCTTCTCGGCGTCGAACCCCTCGACCTCGACCGTGAGCTCGAAGCTCTGACCGACGTAGCGGAGGTCAGCTCTCCGAGAGATCTCCGGCTCGCCGGTCGCCGTCTCCTCGCGAACGCGCGCTTCGAGGTCGGCGTAGACCCCCTCGATCGCGTCGGGATCGGCCTCGCCGAGCGGGGTTCGATGGGTCCGCACCGCGTCGTGTTTCTCGTCGGCCGAGAGGAGGCCGAACGCCGAGAGCACGCCCGCCGGCCGGGGGACGACCACCCGCTCGATGTCGAGCGACTCGGCGATCGCGACGGCGTGCATCGGCCCCGCGCCGCCGAACGCGACCAGCCCGAACCCGCGGGGGTCGTAGCCACGCTCGACCGTGACCGACCGGACCGCGCGGGCCATGTTCGCGTTCGCAACGCGATAGACGCCGCGGGCCGCCTCCAGAGCGTCCTCCAGACCGGCCTCCTCGGCGAGCGTCGAGAGGGCGTCCTGGGCCGCCCCGACGTCGAGGGTGAGCTCCCCGCCGAGCGCAGTATCGGAGCCGATGTACCCGAGCACGACGTTCGCGTCGGTGACGGTCGCGCGCTCGCCGCCTGCCCCGTAGCAGGCCGGGCCCGGATCCGCGCCCGCGGAACGCGGGCCCACGCGCAGGGCTCCGCCCGAATCGACCCACGCGATCGAGCCGCCGCCCGCGCCCACCGTGTTGACGTCGACCATCGGCGTTCCGATGGGGATGCCGTCGATCTCTCCCCCGGTGGTCCGTTCGACCTCGCCGTCGCGTACGAGGCTCACGTCGCTAGAGGTCCCGCCCATGTCGAAGGTCACGAGGCCACCGTCCTCGGGAACCGTCGCGCCCGCGCCGACGACCCCCGCGGCGGGCCCCGAGAGGGTGGTCGTCACCGCGTGCTCGCGCACGGTCTCGGCCTCGGCCGTCCCCCCGTTCGACTGCATGATTCGAGGGACTGGAACGCCGGCGTCGGTCGCCCGTTCGGCCAGCCGACCGACGTACGAGCTGATCGCGGGCGTCACGTAGGCGTCCACGGCAGTTGTCGAGGCCCGCTCGAACTCCCGGAACTCCGCGAGCACCTCGCTCGAGACCGAGACGGGAACGTCGAGTTCCTCCCGGAGGAGTTCGGCGACGCGCCGTTCGTTGTCGTCGTGCGCGTAGGCGTGCAGCAGACAGACCGCGACGCTCTCGACCGCCGCGCTGTCGAGGTCGGCGGCGAGGTCGCGGATCTCGCGTTCGTCCACCGCGCGTTCGATCCCCTCCGGTGTGGCACGTTCTGTGAGCTCGTAGCGCCGGCTTCGAGGAACGAGCGGCGCGGGCTTTTCGGCGTTCAGGTCATAGAGGTCGGGTCGGGCCTGCCGACCGATCTCCAGGACGTCGCGAAAGCCCTCGGTGGTGACCAGCGCCGTTTTCGCCCCGTCGCGTTCGAGCAAGGCGTTGACCGAGACGGTCATCGCATGGGAGAAGGCGTCGATTTCGCCAGGATCGATTCCGGCCTCCTCGCAGGCCTTCTCGATGCCGGCCATCACGCCGACGCTTTGATCCTCGGTGCTCGGTACCTTCGCCGTCGTGAGGTCGTTCTCCACGTAGAGCGCAACGTCGGTGAACGTGCCGCCGACGTCGACGCCGATGTGTGTCTCGTCCATGGTCACGCTCCGAGTGCGCCCCGCAAGAACTCGACGAACGCCGGCAGGGTGTCCCACAGCGTCTGGAGCCCGATCCCGATCACGACGAGCGTCACGACCGCCCCGAGCGCGTTCTGCAGGGTGGAGTTCGTGTGCTCGCCCAGCAGGCCGTCGTTGTTCATCGCGTAGATGAGGAACACGGCGAGGATCGGCAGCAGGATGCCGTTTGCGACCTGCGCGAAGACGATCACCTGAATGGGGTTGTACCCCAGCCCCGAGAAGACCGTCCCGACGCCGAGGATGGTGAGCCAGATGGCGCGAAACCGCGTCGACTTCATGTCCACGTCCCAGCCCAGCGCTCCGGCGGTGGCGTAGGCCCCCGCCAGCGGCGCGCTCATCGCGCTCGTGAAGCCGGCGGCAAAGAGGCCGATCGCGAAGAAGGTCAGCGCCAGCCCCCCGAACAGCGGCTCGAGCTGGTTGGCCATCGCGCCGACGTCCCCGATCTCGGTTCCCGCGGGGAACACCGCCGCGGCGGTAATGACTATGGAAAGGGTGATCGCGCCGCCGAACAGCACCGAGGCGACCGTGTCGGTGCGACACTCCCCGAGATCGGCCGCTCCGCCCCAGCGCTCCTGGACCGTACTCGCGTGCAAAAAGAGGTTGTAGCCCACGACGGTAGTTCCGATCAGCCCGGCGATGAGGTAGGCAGACCCCTCGGGAACGGCGGGGACGAACCCACCGCCGAGCGCGCCGAGGTCGGGCCGGACGATGATCGCGTTCGCGACGAACGCGAGTCCCATCACGACGACCAGCCCGACGAACGTCCGCTCGATCAGTTTGTAATTTCCGGTCCAGAGCAGCGCCGCCGCGACGACGCCGATCAGCGGCCCCCAGACGTTCGCCTCGATCCCGGTGATCGTCGCTAATCCAGCGGCTCCGCCGACGATGTTCCCCGTTTGGAAGGCCGCGGTGCCGATCCCGATCGCGCTCACGACCAGCGCGACGCTCAGGAGCTTCGCGACGGGGTTGTCGAACTCCCCTCTGAGCGCTTCGCCCAGCCCCGCCCGCGAGATAAGTCCCAGCCGAGCGCTCATCTCCTGGAGGACGATCGTCGCGATAACGGAGAAGACGATCGTCCAGACCAGCACGTAGGCGTGTTCCGCCCCGATCACGCTCGCGGTCGTCACCGTTCCGGGCCCGACGAACGCCGCCGCGACGATCGCCCCCGGCCCGATCGCTCTCAGCCGATCCGTCAGTGCCATTCGTTCTCACCCATGCTATGCGATCACGAAACCAGCCACACGGTATCAAGCTTGTTGAGACGGGTGCATACGCGCCGCATCGCGCGTATGAATCGCCTCACTCGCCGTGCTCTCGGACGGCAAGCAGCGCTTTGGCGACCCCCTCTTCGATCTCGACCTCGAAGGGCAGGTCGGCCGTCGATCGCTCGACGAATCGGAGCATGAACCGTTTCGTGGGCTCGGAGGGAAAGACCACGTGATACGCCCCGTTCTCGACCCCGCGGACGGTGAGAAAGCCACACAGCGAGAGCCACTCGAGGACCTCGCCGAGTTCCGAGAACCGCTCTGCGTACTCGGCGGCGTGAAAGTCCGCCACCCGGTCGGCGGCCGCCCGGAACTCGGGATCGAGCTCGCCCTCGCGGTAGACGTACTCGAGAAAACAGTGCAGGAAATCCACGTCGAGCAGGACGTGCTCGCCCGTCGAGAGCAGCCGATGGTACTGCTGGAGGTCGGCGCTCACGTCCGTCGCGGCGGCCTCGAGGTTCGCGGCGTAGAACGTCAGCGCCCGACGCATCACGGCGCTC
>JAWARX010000414.1:0-12101 GCA_038893155.1 Halalkalicoccus sp. | reverse complement strand
AAATCTTTCTCGGGGTCTCCCCCGCAGAATACGGGTTCCCGACGATAGGTGGTATTGCGGTTCCGGGTAATGAACTTTATCAGCCGAGCGGGTGAACCTCCTGCATGGAGACCGTTTCACACCACGGACGTGAGACCGCCTACGAGCATCACGACCGTGGCGGGGAGGGGGCGGGGCTGCTCTGTGTTCACGGTAGCGGCGGGTCGAGCGGCGTCTGGAAATCACAGGCGAGGCTGGCCGACGAGCGCCCGGTCGTCGCGCTCGACCTCTCGGGCCACGGCGAGAGCGAGGACGTCGATGCCGATCCGGGTTTCAGCGCGCTCTCGGCGTACGCAGACGACGTGATCGCGGTCGCACGAGAGACGGGTTCGAGCGTGCTCGTCGGCAACTCGCTGGGCGGGGCGATCGCGCTTCACATCGCGCTCTACCGGGAGTTCGACCCCGACGCGCTCGTGCTCGTCGGCACGGGTGCGAAACTCGCCGTTCTGGAGGACCTGCTCGCGTGGCTCGAATCGGACTTCGAGCGGGCGATCGAATTCCTTCACGAGCCGGGCCATCTCTTCTACGACGCCGACGAGGAGCTCGTCGCGCTCTCCGTACGGAGCATGCGCGAGTGCGGGCGCGCGGTGGTCGAACGCGACTTCAAGAGCTGTCACTCCTTCGACGTGCGCGGGGAGCTCGACCGGATCGACGCCCCCGCGCTCGCGGTCTGTGGCGAGCACGATCGCCTGACTCCGCCCGCGTACCACGAGTATCTGACGGCGGAGATGCCCGACTGCGAGTTCGAGACGATCGCCGAGGCCGCACACCTGACGATGCTCGAACGGTCAGCGGAGTTCAACGAGACGGTTTCGACGTTTCTGAGCGAGCGCGATCAGTAGACGTCCTCGATGTCCTCGACCGTCTCTGCGTGCTCCTCGGCGGGGAACTCCCCGCGCTCGACGGCCTCTTTGTACGCACCGACGGCCGATGCGATCTCGCTTCGCACGTCCCCGAACTGCTTCGAGAAGGGCGGGGACCACTCGCCCAGCCCGATCACGTCGGTTATCACCAGCACCTGGCCGTCACACTCCGGTCCGGCGCCGATCCCGATCGTCGGGATCGAGAGGCCGTCCGTTACCTGTGCGGCGAGGTTCGCGGGGACGTGTTCGAGCACGAGCGAGAACGCGCCGGCCTCCTCGTGTGCGCGCGCGAGATCGAGGATCGCCCGTGCGGCCTCCGCGGTGGTGCCCTGTCGGCCGTAGCCCCCGAGCTGGTTGACCCGCTGGGGCGTGAGCCCGAGGTGGGCCATCACCGGGATTCCGAGTTCGACGAGCCGTTCGGTCAGCAAAACGGTGTGCGGGCCGCTTTCGAGCTTGATCGCGTCCGCGCCCGCTTCCTTGACCATCCGGCCGGCGTTTTCGATACTGCTCTCTTCGCTGACCCCGAAGGAGAGAAACGGCATGTCCGCGACCACGAGCGGTTCGTCGGTGACCCGCGAGACGGCGGCCGTGCGGCTCGCGACCTCCTCGACCGTCACGGGGAGCGTCGTCTCGTGGCCCAGCACCGCGTTGCCCATGCTGTCGCCGACGAGGATGACGTCGATCCCGGCGGCCTCGATCAGCTCGGCCGTCGGGGCGTCGTAGGCGGTCAGCATCGTGATCGGTTCGTCTCTCCCCTGGAGGTCCGCGACGGTCGGCATACCCGTGGGTTCCCGTCGCCGGCCATAAATCGGGTGGTTCCGCTCGGCGTCCCAGAACCGCGACGGGAACCGTTATACGGCTCATGGTCGTCGTACCGCCATGGCCCAGTCCGACGAACAGCAGTTTCTCACCCTCCCGCCGGAAGCCGCGACGACGGGGGTCGTCTGCGTGTACGCGGAGGCAAAGCGGGTGCTCGGGGATCCCGCGGCGTTCACCTCCAACGACTCGATGTCGAGCGGGGGCGACTTCGACATCATCGGCACGTCGATGATCAACTCCGACCCGCCACGTCATACCCGGCTGCGATCGATGATCGAACCGTACTTCACGCCGGGTGCGGTGTCCGATCTCGAACCCGAGATCGAACGGGTCGCGCACGATCTGCTCGACGACGTCGGAGAAAAAATGGATCTCGTCGAGGAGTTCGCCTACCCGCTTCCCGTCCTCATCATCGCCGAACTGCTCGGCGTGCCGAGCGAGGATCGCGCGCAGTTCCGCGAGTGGTCGCTCGAACTCGCCGGCGATACGGACGTGGCGGACCCCACCGAGGTGAACACCGATCGGGCGGAGGAGATCCAGGGCGAACTCGGGGTCTACTTCACCGAACTGATCGAACAGCGCAAGGCTGACCCTCGGGAGGACCTGCTCTCGGTGCTCGTCGAGGAGGATCTGAACGAGTGGGAACTGCTCGGCTTCTGTGCGCTGTTGCTCGTCGCGGGCAACGTCACGACGACGAACCTCATCACGAACGCCGTCCGCTCGTTCGAGGAGCAGGGCGACCGAGAGGCGGTCCTCGCCGCCCTCCCGGCGGCGATCGAGGAGGCGATCCGTTATCGTTCGCCGGTGCAGGCGGTCGCCCGCTACGCCACGGAGGACGTCACGGTCGCGGGCGAGACGATCCGCGAGGGCGATCACGTCCACGTCTGGCTCGGCGCGGCGAACCACGATCCCGAGGCGTTCGAGAACCCCGAGGAGTTCCGCCCCGGTCGGGAGGGTACACACCTCGGCTTCGGCCACGGGATCCACTACTGCCTGGGCGCCCACCTCGCGCGCCTCGAAGCACGCGTCGCGCTCGAAACCCTCTACGAGCGATATCCGGATCTCGAACTCCTCGGCGAGGACTACCCGCCGGTGACCAGTTCGTTCCTCCACGGGCTTCGGTCGCTGCCGCTGGATCTGGCCTGACGGCGGTGAACCGGTAGCGATTACTCCGCTCGGGCCAACACCCGACCGTGCCCGAAGCCGTCGAGCGCCACGACCCCGAGGGAGTCGACTACGCGTGGGTCATGCAGGTGACGTTCGTCCTCACGATCGTCGTCGGCGCGCCCGTCGTCGCCCTGCTCTCGACGGGCGCGACGCTCCCGACGTGGGGCGATCGCCTCGAGTTCACGGTCCGAGTCGGTTCGGTCGTCTGGATCGCGATCGCGCTGACGACGTTCCTGTACGCACGAAAACGGGCCGAAAACCGGCCGTCGAAGACGAAGCGGTAGGGGGCTTTTCCGTTACTCGACCAGCTCGCGAACGTACAGAAATCCCGTTCCGGCCCGTTCTGCGGTGATCGCGTCCCGGTCGGTGTCGCCGACGAACACCGTCCGGTCGAGCGGGACGCCGAGCGCCTCGGTGGCCGCTTCGAGCGGGCCGGGGTCGGGCTTGGGTTTTCTCACCGAGTCCCGGCCGATCACGGCCTCGACGTGACCGGCGAGGTCGTGTTTTTCGAGCGCGATCCGGCAGGCCTCCTCGCAGTTGAGCGAGCAGACCGCGACGGGCCGATCCTCGGAAACGACCTGATCGGCAAGCGGGAGACGCTCCGAACGGTGTGCGCCGCCGCGTTCGTACTCGGAGATGATCTCCTCGACCTGTCCGCGCAGGTCCACGCTCGAAGCGCGTTCGAGCAGGTCCCAGAGGTTGCCGCTGGTGTCGACGCCCTTCTTTGCGAAGGTCCCGACCACCGCCGTGGCGACCTCGTCCCAGTCGACTGCCAGATCCACGAGCGTGCCGTCCAGATCGTAGACGATCGCCTCCCAGCCGTCGTCGATGCGGCGTGGCCCGTCTGTCATATCGCCCCGTAGGGAGGCGGTGGATGAAACCGCTTCCGAAAGCCCTCAGCGCTCACTGGCGTTCGCACTTCGCCCTTTGCATGTCCACCAGGCTCCGCCGAGTCGCGGCGCGAGATCTCGCGCCGCTTCCGGGAACCAGCCTTTCCCCACCCCACTCGCGTGGCTGCCACGTCCGGCAGCCACGCTTGTGCCGGCCACCGCCTCCGCGAGGGCACCCGAAACCGTATGATACCTGTTACGCCGACGCAACGAACGGTTCCCGAATCGCTACTCCAACAGTCCTCTGGCGATCACGTTCTTCTGGATCTGGCTCGTCCCCTCGTAGATGGTCGTGATCCGCGCGTCCCGGTAGTAGCGCTCGACGTCGAAATCGGTCGTGTAGCCGTATCCGCCGTGGATCTGGACCGCTTCGTTGGTGATCTCCATCGCCGCCTCGCTCGCGAAGTACTTCGCGACGCTCGCGTCGATCCGCGGGTCTTCGCCGGCGTCCTCCGTGCGGGCGGCTTCTCGCGTGAGCAGCCGCGCGGCCCGGAGCTTCGTCTCCATCTCCGCGAGCTTGTGCTGGATCGTCTGGATCTCCGCGATGGGCCGGCCGAACTGCTCTCGCTCGGTGGCGTAGTCGAGCGCGTCGTCCATCGCCGCCTGGGCCAATCCTACTGCTTGGCTCGCGATCCCGATGCGCCCGCCGGTCAGAATGGAGAGGGCGGCGCTCAGGCCCCGTCCCTCCTCGGTGAGGCGATACTCGGCGGGGATCCGAACGTCATCGAACAGCAACGCGGTCGTGTCGCTCGCGCGCAGCCCGAGTTTCTCCTCCTTCTTGCCGACTTCCAGCCCATCGATGTCGGCAGGCACGAGAAACTGCGTGATCTCGCCCTCGCCCGTCTTCGCGAAGACGATCACGACGCCCGCACGCGAGCCGTTCGTGATCCACTGTTTCTTGCCGTCGATCACGTACTCCTCGCCCTCGCGGCGCGCGCGCGTCGACATCGCCGCGGGGTTCGAGCCGGCCTCGGGCTCCGAGAGCGCGAACGCGCCGACGGGCCGCCCCGAGACCATCTCGGGGAGCCACCGATCTTTCAGCACCTCGCTTCCGAACCCGGCGATACAGGAGGTCGCGAGGCAGTGGACTGAGAGCGCGGTCGCCACCGAGAGATGTCCACGCGCGAGCTCCTCGTTGACGAGGCTGTACGTCGTCCGGTCGGCGTCGAACCCGCCGTAGGCCTCGGGCACCGTCAGCCCGGTGAGGTCGAGTTCGGCCAGCCCGTCCCACACCTCCTCCGGAAACGTCTGCGTGCGGTCGGCCTCCGCGGCCCGTGGTCGTAGCTCCTCGCGTGCGAACTTCCGGACCACGTCTCGGATCGCGCGCTGTTCGGCGGTGAGCTCCATACCCCTCCGTTCGATCACCGCCGAAAAAAGATGATCGTTTCAGTGACTCCGCAGCGCGGCGACCAGATCAGTGGGATCGGCGTCGATCCCGCCGCCCTGTGCGAACGCCGGGCCGCCGCCACCGCCGCCGAACTCGCTCGTCAGGGAGTCGACGACCGAACTCGCGTCGGTTTCGCCCGCCGAGGCGACGACGACCGTCGCCGGTCGTTCGTCGGCCACGAGCGCGGCGACGTCACACTCTTTCCCGGCCAGTTCGCGCGCCCGGTCGGCGAGGACCTCGCCGTCGAGCCCCGACAGCGCGCCGACGAGCCACCGCTCGCCCGCACACTCGATCGGCTCCCCGCGCAGGGCGTCGATCTGGGCGTCGGCGACCCGGTTCAGCAGCTGCTCGCGCTCCCGTTCGAGCTCCTCGATCGTCGCCCGCTGGCGCTCGATGGCGTCCGGCAGGTCACCGATCCCGACGCCGGCTTCCCGGGCGGCCGACAGCGCCGCCGTTCGGGTTTCGGCGCGGTGCTCGATCGCCGCCGGGCCGACCGCGAGTTCGATCCTCGTGAGCCCCTCGCCGGGGTTCGAGCGGTCGAGAACCGAGATGAAACCGATCTCGCGGGTGTTGGCGACGTGCGTGCCGCCGCAGGCGGCCTCGTCGAGGTTCGTGCTCTCCGTCGGACCGTCTCCCACGTCGCTCGGCGGTCCGACCGTGACGATTCGCACGCCCTCGCCCTCGTCGAAAACACCCTCCTCTGTTTTCGTGTTGAACACCACCTCCTCGCGGGCGCGCGCCTCCGCGACCGGAACCGTCTCCCAGCTCACGGGACGGCTCTCCCACACCGCGCGGTTCGCGCGCGCTTCGAGATCGGTCAACCCCTCGTCGTCGTTCGCGGTGCTCGTCTCGAAGTCGATTCTGGCCTTTCGTTCGTCGATGTCGAACCCGCCGTAACCGAGATCGTCGAGCAGTCGCCGGGCCACGCCGTAGAGGACGTGGCTCGCGGTGTGTGTGCGCATGCAGTAGGTGCGAAAGGCGGGATCGACCCGGCAGGCGACCGTCTCGCCGCTCACGAGGTCTGGCTCCTCGGCGAGCGTGTGAACGATACGCCCGTCGCGCCGTTGGACGTCCGTCACCGAAACCCCGCCGACCGTGCCCCTATCTGCCGGTTGGCCGCCGCTCTCGGCGTAGAAGTACGTCCGATCGAGGACGAGAGTTCGACCCTCGATCTCCTCGATTCGCGCCTCGAAGGCGGTCGTGTACGGATCGTCGGCCGCGAGTGCGTTCATAAGCGGCCTGTCGGGCGCGGTCTACAAATCTATTCGGCGAGTTCGACATCGAGTTCGGATTCGAGCTCCGCGATCAGCGAGCCGCCGACGCCCGCGCGGGCGGCCCGGCCCTGTTCGACAGCCATGATCTGCTCTTCGGACACGTCGAGGGAGGCCGCGAGTTCGTTGATCTGCAACCCGGCGTCCTGACGTGCCTCCCTGAGCCGGTCGCTGTACCCCGAGACGAGATACGGCAGTGGGTCCGAATCGTAGTTCGTTCCCTCCTCCTCCCAGCGGGTCGAGTCACCGCTCTGTGCGTCCCGTAGCTTCGCGACCGTGCGGGCGGCTCGTTGCTTTCGCTCCCGCTCTTTCGAGCGTTCCTCGCGCTTCTCGTCGGCGTCGTCGTGGGGTGCACACGCGCGACAGACCTGCAGGGTCGCCCCGGCGATGTTGGCCGTTCGAAGCGAGGACGAATCGGCCCCACAGAGCTCACAGGAATCGCCGTCGCCCCCGCCGGAGGAGCCGCCGGTCGAGTATTTTGCCATGAAACGGGTACGCAACCCGGACATTTGAATATACTGTCGCTCCGGATGGGAGAGGAGACCAGAGGACCGTCGAAACGAAAGCCCTTTTATTGGAGGTGAAGTAGGCTGGAGTGCAAAGACTCACAGCGAGCGTGGGTAGCCAAGCCAGGCCAACGGCGCAGCGTTGAGGGCGCTGTCCCGTAGGGGTCCGCCGGTTCAAATCCGGTCCCACGCATCGTGTGGTGGTACACCCACCGAAGATGCAGGTGATTCCGTCGGCTCGCCCGACGGCCGGTCGACAACGACCGGTCCCTTCGCGGACATCACCCACGCACAATTCGTCTCGGAGCTACTCTCGACAGCGATCGCTCTCTCGGCCCTTCGTGAACACTCCCAGTTCCGTAGGAAAACGGGGTGGCAGCCGGAACGCTCCGCGTTCCGGTCCGCTCACCCACGAACGGCTTTGAGGTTACTCGACAGACGACTGCTCTCAGCGGACAGTGATCCGCAATCCGGTGTCGTGGATCCTACCGGTACGAAACGATCGATACGGGGATCCCAACGTCCCGTTCAGTACCGTTCGAGAAGCTGGGTGGGCGTGATCGGTTCGAGCCCGCCGCCGTAGGTGTTGTCTTCGATCCGATCGAGCTGGGCTTCGAAGTCCTCGACGCTCATGCCCTCTTCACCGATATCCTCGAAGTACGGGACGACGACCTGGTTGTGGATGTCCGCCCGGAGGATCGGCGCGCGGCTGCCGTCGTAGTCACTGCCGTTGATCGCCGGAATCGTGTGCCTGCCCGTCGGCGGGATCCCGCTGGAGTTCGCCCCGAAGACGAACGCCGTCTCGTGGGTGTCCCGGAGCACGTTCAGGAGGTCGGTGTTCATCCGGTTTCGCGGCGTGAAAAAGTGCCGTGCGCCGTCCTCGAACCCGCGGTTCGCGAGGTAATCGCGGTTGCTCTCGACGACCCGGCGCTGCTCGTCTGCGGACAGTCCCGTCATGTCGCCGGCGTGCATCGGGTACGAACAGACGTCCCAGCCGGCGTCGCGCATCTCGCGGAGCTGGTCGATGTCGAGGCGTCCGGGACGGTTGAGCAGGTCCTGTGAGATGCCCAGCGCGCCGACCCAGCCCCGCTCTTCGAGCAGCGGAAAGACCGTCTCGTAGTGTGATTCGAGCCCGCCGTAGAACGCGAGGATCACGTTCGACTCGTCCTGTGCTGGCGTCGTTCGCATGTCGTCGACCCAGAACTGGATGTCCTCGCCCTCCGGACCGCTCATTGCGAGGCGGATCTCCTGAACGTTCGTGAAGTCGGGCGAACCGAAGCCCAGCGAGTAACCCAGGTCCACGCGGAACCACTCGTCGACGCCGGAGGGAAGCCGGCGGGTCGCGGTCACGCGGTCGTCGCCGCCGGGCGCGCGCACCTCGAGCTGGAACTGACCGCCGACGGGTGCCGCGACCTTGAGCGCGATCGAGACGTACTGCTCGGAGAGATCGAACGCGCTCGAGAACGCCCGTCCGATGATCGCGGTGCCGCCGCCGGGTTTCTCGACGCGAAGCGAGTTCTCGCCGGAGACGACCTCGCTGTCGTCGGCGGTGAGCTGTTCGTCGTCGAACGCGAACCAGTTGCCCCCGCCAGCGAAGTCGTCGATCTGCTCGCCGTAGTCGATCGCGGCGGCCCGTGCGCCCTCGCTCGGCTCGCCGCCGTTTCCGCCGTTTTCGCCGTTTTCGTTCTCGTCGCCGTTTCCGTTCCCTTCGCCGTCGTCGTTGCCGCCGTTCCCGTTTCCGTTGTCGTTTTCGCCGTTATCGTCCATACAGCCTGCGAGTGCGATGGAGGACGCGCCAACGGTACCAAGAAAGGTGCGGCGGGATAGTGGGTTGTTCATGACAATGAATGCTCCGTGCGGTATACTCTTTCTAATGTGGTGCGTAAATCGTGTTAACAGTGTCGTAATGGATTGATTATGTTTTCGCCCGGCGGTGATAACGGCTATACGGTCGCCATCCATCCCTTCGAGTATGCAACGACGGGTCCGCCGGCACGTCCCAGCCCTGACGGGCGTGCTCACCGTGATCTCGCTCGCGCTCGTGTTCGGTGCCGCCCTCGGCTACATCCCCGCCGCGCTGGTTCCCGAGTCGCCCGAGTGGGTACTCGCGACGATCCCGCACGTCAACGTCGCCATCAGCCTCGCGGCGATCGCTACCATCTCGCTCGGCTGGCACTGGATCCGGCAGGGAGACGTCGAGAACCACCGCCTCGCGATGTTCGCCTCTCTGGGATTGTTCGTCGGATTTCTAGTGCTCTATCTGTATCGTCTGATCAGCTTAGGCGGTCCCGAACCGTTTCCCGGTCCCGAAACGATCTACCAGTTCGTCTACCTCCCGCTTTTGGGGGTGCATATCCTGCTCGCGGTGATCTGCATCCCGCTTCTGTACTACGTCCTCTTGCTTGCGATCTCGTACCCGGTGAGCGAACTCGGGGACACGCGCCACCCGACGATCGGGGCGGTTGCCGCCTCGCTATGGCTGATCTCCTTTGCCCTCGGCGTCCTCGTCTACGTGCTGTTGCACGTCGTCTACTGACGCGGCGAACCTCCGAGCGTTCGGGACGACGCTACCCGAGCGCGTCGACCAGCTCTCCGTAGCCGATCGAATCGATCCGTCGTTCGTACTCGCTCGCCAGCGCCAGCGCGAGCGCGTCGTCTCCGGCGCGGCCGATGAACTCCACGGCGGTGGGAAGCCCGCGATCGCCGAACCCGTTGGGCAGGGTCACTCCCGGCAGGCCGGTCACGTTCGCCGCGGCGTTCGCCGGCGGCGTTCCGAACTGCCCGAAGAACTCGCTCAAGGGCGTCTCGATCGGATTCGCGACGGAGGACCGCGCCGGCGTCACGAGCGCGTCGTACTCGGCCAACAGGTCGTCGAGTTCGCGCTGGGCTCTCGTCCGAACTCGGTTCGCGTTGACGTAGTCCCTCGCGAGGACGGTGCTCGCCCGGTAGGCCCCCAGCTGGTGGGCCTCGTCGTCGAGGTCGTGGATCGCGCCGCTCTCGATCAGGTCGTCGAACGCCGCGGCCGCCTCCGCGTCGATGATCGTTCCCGCCATCGCGGCGAACGGCAGCTCCGGGAGTGAGACGCGCTCGACGGCCGCGAACGAAGAGAGCGTCTCGAGCGTCTCCTCGAAGTTCTCGCGAACCGCTGCCTGTTCGTCCTCGCCCGCCGCCTCCGGGACGGCGACCCGGAACTCGCCGTCCCGTTCGGTCGTTTCGGATCGCGTGTTCGCCGCGTCGGGATCGGCTATCGCTCGCAGGACGCACGCACAGTCCCCGACGCTCCGGCCCATCGGTCCGACCTTGTCCATCGTCCACGAGAGGGCCATGACGCCCTCGCGGCTCACCCGGTCGTACGTCGGGCGAATCGTACTAATCCCCGAGAACGCAGCGGGCGTGGTGAGCGATCCCCACGTCTCCGTCCCGATCGCGAAGCCGACGAGGCCGGCCGCGACCGCCGCCGCGGAGCCGCTCGAGGAGCCGCCGGTCCACGCCTCGACGTTCCAGGGGTTCCTGCCGGGGCCGGTGAACGAGGCGTCGGCGCTGTCGTAGCCGAACCCGCCCGCCAGTTCGACCATCGAGAGCGTGCCGATCAGGACGCCGCCGGCCTCGTCGAGGCGTTCGACGACCGCGGCGTCCTCGTCGAACGCCTGCTCGCGGTACGGCGCTGCGCCCCACGTCGTCGGATACCCTTCGACCGCGATCAGGTCCTTGACGCCGTAGGGAATCCCGTGCAGCGGCCCGCGATCCTCGCCCGCGTCGAGTTCCTCGTCCAGCCGGTCGGCGGTCGCGAGCGCCCGCTCGCGCGTGACCGTCACGACGGCGTTGAGGTCGGGTCCGATCCGTTCGAGCCGATCGAGGTACGACTCGGTCAGCTCCCGGACGGTGAACTCCCCGTCTCTGAGCCGGCGGCCCAGCCGCGCGATCGACTCGACGTGGATCGCGTCGTCGATCACCGCCCGCCACCCCGGTACGCGCTGAAGCCGTAGGCCGGCTCGTCGGCGTTCTCGAGACCGACCTCCCGGAACGCGGCCGCCGAGTCGAGCGACCCCTCGATCCCCGCGAGGACGACCTCGAGGTCCTCCTCGTCGAGCCGGTCGCCGTACAGCGCCTCGACGTACGCGAGCAGCGCCTCGGCCGGATCCAGGTCCTCCGGCGGCTCGACGCTCGCTTGCGCGCTGGCGACCGGCTGCTCGCTTGCGGTCCGGTCGAGCGCCGCCGCGCCCGTCGCCGCTCCCAGCAGCGCGAGGAACGTCCGCCGGTCAGCCATCGCTCTTTACCCCCACTATCGAGATGTTTGGTACCATCTGTCGTACACCCGTTCAGAGACGGGCCGAATAACTGTTCGGAATGCGGTAGCCGCCACCAGTTCCGTGTGGATCCGGCCGTGAGGCCCGGTCAGTCGTCGGCGGGCAGGCCTGCGCCGTCGATCGACGGCCGGTCGACCTCGCGGTCCGTCGTCTCGCCCGCTATTTCGTAGGGGTACTCGCCCGTGACACAGCCCAGACAGAGATCCGCGCGGGCCTCCCCGAGCGCGTCGGCGATCGCCTCGACCGAGAGGTACGCGAGGCTGTCCGCGCCGATCTCCTCGCGGACGTCCTCCGTCGACCGGTCGGCGGCGATCAGCTCCTCGCGCGTGGCCATGTCGATGCCCATGTAGCAGGGCGCGGCGATCGGCGGCGCGCCGATGCGCATGTGGACCTCGGTCGCGCCGGCCTCCCGCAGGAGCGCCACCAGTTGATTCGAGGTCGTCCCCCGGACGATGCTGTCGTCGATCAGCGTCACGGACTTGCCCTCGACCGTGCTCTTGATCGGGTTGAGCTTCAGGCGAACCGCCCGCTCGCGTTCGTCCTGGGTCGGCATGATGAAGGTTCGACCGACGTAGCGGTTCTTCATCAGCCCTTCCGCGAACTCGACGCCCTCCGAGGCCTCGGCGTAGCCCGAGGCAAAGGCCCGGCCCGAGTCGGGCACCGGCATCACGACGTCCGTGTCGATCCCGCTTTCGGCCCAGAGCTTTCTCCCTAGCTCGCGCCGGACCTCGTAGACGAGATTGTCGTCGATCACGCTGTCGGGGCGGGCGAAATACACGTGCTCAAAGAAACAGTGGGCCGTGTTCTCGCGCTCGACGAGCTGGTAGGAATCGAAGCCGTCGGGCGAGAGCA
>JAWARX010000413.1:0-14487 GCA_038893155.1 Halalkalicoccus sp. | reverse complement strand
GTCGACACCTATCATCACATTCAGAGCGGTACCTATGACCCGAAAAGACGACTACTACAACCGCGCGAAACAGCAGGGGTATCGCTCGCGGTCGGCCTACAAGCTCAAACAGCTCGACGACCTCGAAGGCGTCCTCTCGCACGGCGATCGCGTCGTCGACCTCGGAGCCGCCCCCGGTGGCTGGTTCCAGATCGCAAAGGAGCGCGTGGGCACCGGCCGGGTGATCGGCGTCGACCTCCAGCGAATCGACTCGTTGGAGGGCGTCGAGACGATCAAGGGCGACATGACCGACGAGCGCACGAGAGAAGAGATCGTAGAGCGGATCGGCGAGGCCGACGCCGTCCTCTCGGATATGGCCCCGAACATGACCGGCGAGTACTCGCTGGATCAGGCTCGATCGGTCCACCTCGCCAGACAGGCGTTCGAAACCGCCCGCGCGGTGCTCGCGCCCGGCGGGGATTTCGTCGTGAAGGTCTTCGAGGGCCGGGACGTCGAGGCGCTTCGACGCGACATGGAAGCGACCTTCGAGTACGTCCGGACGACCTCGCCGAAGGCCTCCCGGAAGGAGTCCTCGGAGATCTACATGATCGGGAAGGGCTTTCTGACCGCGCCGGTCTCCGAGGGCGACGTTCTCGAAGTCGAGATAGAGGGGATCGGAAGCGAGGGCGACGGGATCGCGAATATCGAGGGCTTTACCGTGTTCGTGCCCGACACGGAGGAAGGCGAGGTGCTGGAAATCGAGATCGAGGACGTGAAATCCAACGTCGGGTTCGGGCGGCGGCTCGACTAGTCGGCGGGCGTCGCCGCTCTGCCTGCCGTTCGCGAGCGGACCAGTCCGACGATCGCGTAGACCACCGGCGTGTCCGCGATCGCGATCAGCAGCTTGATGAGGTACTGACCGACGATCAGCGCCGCGAGTTCCTCGAAGGGAAGCGCCGGACCGATTCCTAACACCGCTGGCGCGAGCGAGAACGCGACGAGGATGAAAACGATAGTATCGAGCGCCTGGCTCGTCGCCGTCGAACCGAGGTTACGCGCCCAGAGCAGCTTTTCACCGGTTCGCTCGCGGATCCGGTGAAAGACGAGCACGTCCCAGTTCTGACTGACGAGGTACGCGAGCAAGCCACCGAGGACGACGTTCGTACTCGGGGCGAGCACCTGCGCGAACAGGTCGGGATCGACGCCCGCGGGCGAGCCGGGCGCGAGGATGGCGAGCCACACCAGAGAAAGCATCACGAGGATCATCGCGAAGCCGACGTTCACGAGCCAGTGGGCCGCCCGCCTGCCGTAGAGCTCGGCGTAACAGTCGGTCGCGACGAACGTGGCGGCGTAGGCGAGCACGCCGGCGGGAACAATGATCTCGCCGCCGATCGCCGGTAGGTCGACCGGGCTCGGGAGCGCGAGGATCTTCACCGCGAGCAGCTGGGCGGTCACGAGCGCCGTGACGAACAGCGCCGCCAGCACGAGCCCCGGGGCGTGGGCGTACTCCCCCGCCGGCCGTCGGTCACTCCGTGTCATCCAGGCGTCCGTGCCGGGCGTCGATCTCGTCGAGCGAATCGAGGGTCTTCCTGATCGAGGCGCGGATCGCCTCGCTCCTGTTGACGAACTTGCCGTCCTCGCCGACGTGCGAATCGAGGTCCGCGAGAAGCTCCTGGGGCACTTCGACGCTTATCTTGGGCATACCCGAGGAATATTCACCGTCGTCAATACGTTCTTCGGTTTTCAATATGTTTTATGAGAGTTCGACGGTAGTGGTGAAACGAGATGGTAGACCACACCCGTCGAACGGTGCTGGCCGCGGTCGGCACCGGCCTCGCCCTGAGTACGACAGCCACCGTCGGTGGCGCGACCGACGATCACGAACCCGCGGACGGCGCACGCGTCGTCCACCTCTCGCCCGACGCCCCGCCGGTCGACGTCTACGTGGATGGAGAGGTCGCCTTCGAAGGGGTCGATCCCTTCGCGACCCAGAGCGAGTATCTCGGCTACACCCCCGGCAGCTACCCGGCTGCGTTCGTCCCCGCCGGCGAAGACCCCGACGAGGCGGTACTGGAGACCGAGATCGCGCTCGACTCGGGCGAGTACACGATCGCCGCGGTCGGCGAGGTGTGTGCGGTAAGCGGCAACGAACTCCAGTTCGCTCAGTTCGAAGACGACAACAGCCCGACGGAGCCGGGATCGGCGAGGCTCCGAGTGGTCCACGCCTCGCCCGATGCCCCCGCGATCGACGTCTCGGTCGACGACGAGCGTCTCGTCGAGAACCTCGGATTCGGCGATGGCGAGTACGCCACGGTCCCCGCCGGCGAAGCGATCCTCGCGATCAACGAGACCGGCGCGGACGACCCCCTCGCGCGGTTCCGAATCGAATCCGAAGCGGGCAGCGTCTACACCGGTTTCGGCGTTGGCTATCTGGATCCGGAGAACGCACCGGAGTCCGCCCACGAGATCCCGTTCTCGCTCGCGCTCGTCGAGGACGCGGCCCCCGGCGAGCAGTAACGGAACCCGGAGGAAACCTCGTCGCCAGCCGGAGGTTCCAAAGCCCGTCTGTGGCCGCGTGTCTCGGTTCGCCGTCGGGAACCGACGAGTTCCCACGAGACTTCCTGTCAGTCCTCGTCGTCGATCGGCTCGACGATGTCGATCCCCGAGCCGTCGTCCGCGTCCCCTTCGTCATCGGTTTCGTTCGCGTCTCCCTCATCGTCATCCTCCTCCGCGTCAGTCTCGTCCGCGCCGGCCTCCGTCTCGTCTGTGTCCTCGTCCGCGGGCTGTTCGTCGTCGGCGTCGTCGCTTCCTTCGCCGGCGTCGCTCGCGTCGTTCTCGTTCTCGTCGGTCGCCGCCGGGTCCGCGTCGTCGGCCTCGTCGCCGTCCGCAGCGCTGTCGCTCGTCTCGTCGGTTTCGTCGGTCTCGTTCGCCGTCGCCTCGTCGTCCGTCTCGTCGTCGCCGGCAGTCTGCTCCTCGCCGCCCGGCAGGCCCGCGAGCTCGCCGTCCTCGTCGAGGAGCGTGTCCAGTCCGCCGGTGGCCGCGACCGCCCCGCCGACGATCAAGAAGACGACGACGATCAGCGCGAGCCACTTCGAACTGCCGCCGCCGGTTTCGATCGCCTCCTCGCCGAAGTCCCGACGGCCGCCCAGCGTGATCGCCCACAGCCCCGCGAGCCCGATCCAGTAGGCGATCATCGTCGGGATCGCGACGATGAACATCGTCAGCACGCTCACTGGCGTCACCAGCCCGGCGACCGCGAAAACGGCGATCGTCACCTCCCGCCAGCGGTTTCGCATCGCGCCGTAGGAGGCGACCTTGCCCCGAAAGAGCATCCACATCGTGATCGGCACGCACGCGAGGATGCCCACGCCGACGGTGGTGTAGATGATCAGCCACGAGAAGCTGCTGATCCGATAGGAGATGAGCATCCCGCCCTGGACCGCGTCGTAGACGAGAAAGCCGATCAGCCCCGGCGCGATGTAGTAGTATCCGAGGAAGGTCCCCCCGGCGAGCGCGAGCGCGATGGCGAGCGTCCACTCGTAGACTACGGAGCGCTGGCCGTCGGTCAGGCCGCGTTCTTTCATCGCGGGCCACGCGTAGTAGAGCACCATCGGCAGGATCGCGAGCAGCCCCGCGAGCGTGCTGACCTTGATGATGAAGATCAGCGTCTCGACCGGGTGGAGGTCGATGATACGGATGTCGTCGATGCTGACGATCGCCGCGGGCATCCGCGAGACGAAGTCCCCCGTGATGACCCGCACGCCCCCCATGTAGAAGAACGTGAAGACGCCCACGAGCACCAGCCCGAAGACGGCGAAGATCCACAACATTCGCGAGCGGAGGCTATCGGCGATGTACTTGATGTCGTAGAGGTACCCGCCGATGTCGTCCTCGTCTTTCTCCTCGGAGAAGGCCGCGAACATCCCGGAGGCCGTCCCGGTGAGGAGCCCGCCGACGTCCTCGTCGTCTTCGTCCGCGTCGGTTCCGACGTCTCCGGCGTCGGCGTCCGCGGCGTCGGAGGCGGTCGCGCCTTCGTCGTCTTCGCTTTCCTCGGCCGCGTGAACCGCGTCGAACCGATCGAGGACCGTCTGTGCCTTCTCGGGGTCGTCCCCCTCCATCGCCTCGCGGGCGATAGCGAGCGCCTCCTCCTCCGAAAGCGCCTCGAAGGCGGCCTGCGGTGCGGCCTCGACGCCCGCGGCGTCGAGCCCCGAGAGATCGATCGCCGCCGGGTCGCCCATCCGTCCGTCGCCGCTCGGCTCGACCGACGAGATCACCACGTAGAAAGCGAGTATCGAAAAGGCGAGCGCGAAAACGAGCGCTCCCGCCACGATCGCGAGCGCCTCGATCTGCGCCACGCCGAGGAGATCCTGCAGCCAGAGCACATCGGGCAGCGCGGCGTCGCGCGGCGCGAGCAACGCGGTTTCGACGTACTCGCCGCCGCCGTAGGCGATCGCGGCGTACGTCCCCGCCGCGAGCAACAGCGGCAGCCCGAACAGGCGACCGAGGTTTCGCTTCGCTGCGCCCGCGACGTTCGCCCGCCCGCCGCGTTTGAGGTTGACGATGAATCGCGTCAGCCCGAGCGAGAAGGCATAGAGAACGATCAGCGGCAGCGCCCACATTATCTGGGAGATCGGATCCGGCGGCGAGAACATCGCCCCGAAGACGAAGATGCCCAGAACGGCGTACTTCCACTTGTCCCGGAACGTCTCGTAGGGGACGATCTCGGCGTACGCGAGCGAGCTCATGATCAGCGGAAGCTGGGCGGCGAGCCCGAAGGAGATGGTGAGCAAGACGAGAAACTCCGTCCACATGACGATCGACCAGGTCGGATCGATCCCGACGTTGTAGGAGAACTCGGCGAGGAAGCCGAGGATCAGCGGGAAGAACAGCCCGTAGGCGTACGAGACGCCGCCGACGAACAGCAGCATCGACATGAGTCCCATCGCGACGAGCTTCCAGCGCGGGATCGGGGCCTGTAGCCAGTAGCCTCGCGCCCTGAGTTCGTGCCGGGAGAGATACAGCAAGGGCGGGATCGCGATGATGATCCCCGCGATGATCCCGATCTTCGCCTGCAGCAGGATGACCTCGAAGGGAGTCGTGACGATGATCTCGTGTTGCTCTGCGACCTGCGCGGGCATCTCGGATTCGGTGACCGCGCGCAGCCAGTCCCAGACGACGGCTCGCAGCGCGTAGAAGGTCCCGAGAAAACCGACGACGAAGATGATGAAGACCTTCTGAAGGTGCGTCTGGACGGTTTTCAGCACCGCGCCGATCGTCTGTCGCCCGCTGTCGAGACTCCGGGCGGTATCCTCGTCGACGATCGAACTCGACATTCACCGATGGTAGCCGACAAGTGGTTATCAATCTTCTTCTCTCGCCCGTACGGGCGCGACGAGAAAGAAAGCCTATAACGCGGGGAACGCCTAGAACCGCTGAATGGACGATCGGCCCGACGACGTCGTTACCGACGGCGGGACCTCGACAGCCACCGCCACGGCCGACGAGGGCGATACAGACGTCGGGGGAATCTCCGCGCCCAGCGAGGACCAGGAGATGCCGCTGGCCGATCACATCGAGGAGATGATAAAGCGGCTGGCGATCGTCATCGTCGTCGCCGGCTCGGTCAGCATCGTCGTCTTCCCGCTTGCCGACGAGATCATCACGTTCCTGTGGTACTCCGTGCTTCCGGGCGGCGACGTCGCCCAGCCCCGCGTGTACGGCCCCCTCGAGTTCATCCTCGCGCGGATCAAGGTCGCCAGTCTGGCGGGACTGATCGTCGCCCTGCCGGTGATGGTCTATCAGACCTATCGCTTCATGCGCCCCGGCCTCTACAGGAACGAGCGCAAGTACTACCTCGCGGCCGTACCGACGAGCCTCGTGCTCGCGGTCGTCGGGGTCCTCTTTGCGTACTTCGTCGTGTTGCCCGCCGTCTTCACCTACTTTCTGACATACTCGCAGGACGCCGGGGCGATCGCGTTCGGCCTCGGCGATACGTTCGGACTCATGCTGATCCTGATCGCGTATCTCGCGGTGGTCTTCCAGATCCCGCTGATCATCATGCTCGCGATCATGATGGGCATCACCACCAGAGCCTGGCTCGCCGACAAGCGCCTGTACTTCTGGGGTGCCTTCCTCGGGCTCGCCTTCATCTCCAGTCCCGACCCGACGGGGATGGCCCCGATCGTCATCGCGCTGACGATGGTCGGACTGTTCGAGGGGACGCTGTTGATCCTGAAGTGGGTCGGCCGGTAGCTACTCGATCGCGTACCCGTCCTCTTCGAGCGTCTCCTCGACCCGGCGTTCGAACGCGCTCGCAAGGGTGTCGTCGAACGTCTCGATCGAGCGGTCCTGGTGCCAGTGTTCGAGGGAGTCCGTCTCGGGATCGAGTCGGTACGTTCGGGTGAACTTCCGCCCGTCGTTGCCGTAGGCCGTCACCGTGACGTGTGGCGTCCGGTCGGCGAGCTCTTCCGTATCGTGTGGCTCGGTCCGAACGACGCTCACGCGCTCGAAATCGGTGAGGTTCGTGCTCACGACGCCCGTCGCGAGGCTCTCCTCGCAGTCCGCTCGATCCCACTGTTCGGGCTCGTCGGTCGTGATATCCCGAACCGTCACCGTCTCGGGCGTGATCTCCTCGACCACCCACGTCTGGAGCGTCGTCGAGGCCAGCTTCGAGCCGCCGGCACCGAGCTCGAACGTCCCGCGTGCACGGACGTCACCCTCCTGAACGTGATCGCCTTCCCTGACGCGGATGTAGATCGGCCGGTTGATCGGCAGATCGATGAAGATCTCCCGCTCGTCGGTGCCGATGCCCGCCGTCACCCCCTGAATCTCGCGGGTCACCACCGTCGTTTCCCGGTTTTCGTGTGCCATCGAGCAACATACGGCGGCAGGAGGCAAGAAGCTTCTAGACGTAGCTGAACCACTGGTCGTAGTCGTCGGTCCGGCGCTCGACCACGTCGAAAAACCGCGACTGGATCTCCTCGGTGACGGGGCCGCGCTCGCCGACGGTGACGTTGTCCACGCCCTTGATGGGGGTGACCTCCGCGGCGGTCCCCGTAAAGAACAGCTCGTCTGCGGTGTGCAGCTCCCCGCGGCTGATCGTCGCCTCGTCGTGGACCGTATAGCCCAGGCCGCGGGCGATCGTGATCACGCTGTTTCGGGTGATCCCGTCGAGGATCCCCTCGGCCAGCCCGGGCGTGTAGAGCTCGCCGTCCCGAACCAGAAAGAGGTTCTCGCCGGGACCTTCCGCGACGTTTCCCTCCTTGTTCAGCACGATCGCCTCGACGTAGCCGTGACGGCGCGCTTCCTCGCCCGCGAGCAGGCTGTTCACGTAGAGGCCGGTCGTTTTGGCGTTCGTCGGGATCTGGCTGGAGGCGTGCTTGCGCCACGAGGAGACTTTCACCTCGACGCCGTTTTCCAGCGCGTCCTCGCCGAGGTACGTTCCCCACGGCCACGCCGCGATCGCGATCTGCGTGGGGCAGTTCTGCGGGCTCACTCCCAGACTATCGTAGCCGTAGAAGGCGATCGGGCGGATGTAGCAGGATTCGAGGTCCTGCCTGCGGATCAGCTCTTTCGTCGCCGCTTCGAGCTCGTCGGGCTCGTGGTCGATTTCGAGCCCGTAGGGCTTTCCCGAATCGTAGAGGCGCTGTGCGTGTTCGTCCCAGCGGAAGATCGCGGGGCCCTCCTCCGTGTCGTAACAGCGGATCCCCTCGAAGACGCCGGTGCCGTAGTGCAGCCCGTGGCTGAGGACGTGGATCTGCGCGTCGTCCCAGTCGACGAACTCGCCGTCCATCCAGATAGTGTCGACGTCCATCTCGTCGAATCCCATAGCCGACCGGTCGAACCCCGCAGTAATGAGTCTGCGGTTTCCTCACGGTCGACCGGGCGAAACCGGTCAGCGAAGGCTCGCCAGCAGCTCTCGGCCCTCGAGATACGGCAGGCCGTGGCGCTCGGCGTACGCCCGCGCGTCGGCCGGCGAGAGCGCGTCTCCAGTGTGGTCGTCGAGCATCTCGCAGACCACGACCGCGGGCGGCAGGCCCGCCGCGTCCGCGAGCGCGATCCCGAACTCGGTGTGACCCTCCCGCTCGTCGAGCAGGCCGTCTGCGGCCCGGAGCAGGTGGACGTGGCCCGGCGCGCGGAACGTCCCGGCGAAGGTCTCTGGGTCCGGGTCGCTCGCGGCCTCGGCCAGCGCCGTGATCGTCAACGAGCGGTCGGCGTCGGTGATCCCGGTACGAGTGTCGCGGTGGTTGACCGTGAGCGAGAACGACGAGCGGGCGTCGTAGGCCAGATCGTGATCCGAGGCGGCGGGGTGGTCGATGATCTCCTGGACGAACGGCAGTTCCAGAGCGTCGGCGACGCCCGCCGACAGCGCGACACAGACCAGGCCGCCGGCGTCGTTGCGGAGGCGAGCGACGGCGTCGGGCGTGACCGCGCCGGCGGGGTAGATCAGGTCGGTCTCGCCCTCCCGATCGTCGGCGTCGTGGATCAACACTGGCGACCCGGCCCGGAGCGCCTCGGTCGCACGGTTCGTCGGATCGCGCTGGCGCTGTGTCATCTCTCCGCCACCCGCACCGTGATCCGGTCGCCGTCCTCGAGCCCGAGTTCATCGCGGAGTTTGATCGGCGCGATGAGTTCGAGCTGGTCCTCGTCGTGGTGGGTCCGCTCGGGCGCGATGACGTGTGCCCCGTCGTATTCGGATTCCGTGGAGACGACCGTCGCCGGATAGCAGACACAGGGGCCGTACGTGCGCTCTTCGTCCTCCCAGCCGTCGATGTGGATCGGTTCGAACGTCTCCATCGCGCCCCGTCGCCGGACGCTCTCCGTACCTAACTCGACGTTCAGCGTACCCGGAAACGGCTCGTAGCCCAGTCGGTCCTCGAACTGGCGCATGTAGCCCGGAAGCGAGATGTAGTGTTTCCCCTCGCCCATCCCGCCCGTGACCGCTCCTTCGAGTTCGACGTTCGATTTTCCCTCGAACAGCCGCCGGTAGGCGTCGTACTCCCCGCGGAGCGCGCGCTCGCCCGCGTCGGTGATCGCGATCCACTGGCCGTCCGCGACCGTCTCGCGTTCGATCAGGCCGGCGGCTTCGAGCGCTTGCAACCGTCTGGAAGCCGTCTGGCTCGACGTCTCTAGCCGATCTGCGAGCGCCGAACACGAGATCTTCGCCTCCCCCGAGAGCGCTCCGTCGAGCCCCAGCTGCCGGAGCACCGCGAGCTCGTCGAACCCGACCTCCCGTACCGCGGTCTGTGACATATCACGGGCTTCGGGAGCGCACGGTATAAGCGTAGCGAAATTGGGATGCGTAACAGAGCTGAGAGAGGGTAGGTCAGATCGAGTCCGGGACAGCTGCTGTCCCGTCCGCATCGTGTTTCGCTATCTCGACTATCGTCGTCACGAACTCCGTCTTGCCCCGTGAGTAGGCCTGTAAGTCGTCGGGGTGTTGCTCGGCGAGTTCGCGTTTGAGCCGTTCATATTTGTCGGCTTCGGTGGGGTTCTCACGCAGATATTCGCGGAACAGCAGATTATCATACCACATATCGTCACCGGATCGAAGGAAATGCAGGTTGAATTGTTCGTCGCCGTCGCGACGGAACAGCACGTGCCAATAGTCGAGTTGATGACCGTACTCGTAGCCACGATCGTGTAGTGGCGCGACGAGCTCCGGAACCGGATCGAGATCGTCCATCACGCACATGATATCGACGATCGGTTTCGCGGTCATACCGGGAATCGCTGTGCTCCCGATGTGGTCGATACGCTCGATTTCGTCGCCAACGTGATCGAGAACAGCATCTCGTTCGGCTCTGTACGAGTCCGGCCACGTCGGGTCGTACTCGGCCAACGTGATCGGTTCTTCGTCCATTGTCTCACGGATGGATGAATTCGTAATAACTGTTCGGGTGGTACTATCGGTGTTCGTCGATCCACCAGCACCACTCGTTGAAGTCGTTCGCACCACACTGGTCCGCGATGCTTCGGAGCGTTCCCGTTCGGATACGGTCATGCATCGGAACGGTCACGAGGCGGACTTCGTTCGTATCTGGGTTTTCATAGCGAAGGCGAACGTGGCTGCCGGTCCGACCGACGGGTCTGTAACCGAACGTGCGAAGGACTTTGATGATGTCAGTCCCGGAGAAATCACGCGACACCATTCCTCACTTCATGAATTCCGGAATTTTACGCTCTCCTTCGACCTCCTCGGGATCGATTCCGATCTCCCGGAGAAACGCCTCCTCGTCCTCGATCGGTTCCCCGATCTCGTCCTTGTGAAGACCGACCGCCTCGTCCAGGTTTTCTAACGCCTCTTCGCGAGTGGGTCCCTGACTCGCAACGCCGGTTTCCTCGTCGATTGCAGACCACCACCCGTCGTTTTCCTCCTGCAAGGTAATCCGACGCGGGTTCTCGACGCTCATACGACTACTTACACGGGCGGAGTACTTGTACCCTCGCCGTCTAATCCGCCGCCAGCGGGTCGCGCTCCCAAAAGTCGCTTCCCTTCCGGAGCTTGGGCACCCACGTCTCCTCGGTCTTCGAGAGCAGCGCGACCCTCGAGATCGGCACGTCGTTCATGTACTCGTACTCGGGCATGTGTTCTCGTACCCGCTTTGCGAACGCAACCACGTCCTCGTGGTCGGGCATCGCGCTCCGGTCGAGGCGACCCTGCGAGTGGCCGACGTGCATGTAGGCTTTGAGTTCGACGAAGTCGGGGTCCGCGCGGTCGTAGAAGGCGGCGTACCAGTCGGGATCGCGCATGTTCTCGTCGCCGACGAGCGTCGTGCGAAGCACCGTTCGGGTGTCGTCTTTCGCGGCGAGGACGTCCATCGTGTCGATCAGGCGCTCCCAGGCGTCCTCCTCGACGGGGCGAACGACCCGGTCGAACGTGGCGCGTTCTGCGGCGTCGACGCTCACGTAGAGCTGTGTGGGCTCACAGCGCGCGAGCATCTCGGGGTCCGTGCCGTTCGAGACGAGGAAGGTGGTGATCCCTCGATCACCGAAGGCGTCGATCAGTTCGGGCAGGTAGGGATAGAGCGTCGGTTCGCCGTCGAGACTTATCGCGACGTGTCGGGGCTCCATCGCCCCCTCGAAGACCTCGCGCGGGACCTCGTCGTTGCCGCCGAAGCCCGAGAGCAGCTTCCGCTGGAGACGGATCGAGGCGTCGACGACGGCCTCGGGGTCGTCCCACTCGACGTCGCCGAGTTCGTAGGCGTGGCCCCTGTGATCGCGCCAGCAGAACACGCAGCGCTCGTTGCACTTGACGACGGGCGTCATCTGGATGCAGCGGTGGGACTCGATCCCGTAGAAGGCGTACTTGTAACACTTGCCCTCGCCGCGAAGGGCGTTCGCGGTCCACCCGCAGGTCTGGGCGGCGGTGTGGTTCTCGCTGTGGTACTCCGGCGAGGAGACCTGCTTTGGCCCGCTCATAGGAACTCCCTCGGCGGGCGGGGCCAAAAGCTCCCCGCTTAAGTTCAATGTACTTAAGTCGAGCGTAGCCTATGTGTGATCATGGACCATACTACGTCGTCCATGTGTCGCCCGACCGAAGCCCTTCACGACGGGGGAAACCGATGAGCGAGAGTTCGAACGGCGGGGAGCGACCGATGAGCGAGTTCGTCGACTCGTGGTCCGACGTCTCGAAACACGTCGTCAACAGCTACGTCGAGGCGAATCGCGCGATCCTCGCCGGGATGGGGCTGTCCGCCCCGGCCGAAACCGACCGGGTCAACGCCCCGATCGCCTCGCTGTCGTACGGGTCGGCCGGCTGGTCGATGGAGCGTTCGGTCGACACCCGCGAGGAGCTGGGCGTCGGCGAGTACGTCGAGTTCACCAAGCCCCTGACCGACGCCGACGTCCACGCGTTCGCTCAGGCGAGCGGGGACACCAACCGCCTGCATCTCGACGAACGGTTCGCCGAGAAGACGCGCTTCGGCGAGCGGATCGTCCACGGAACGCTGGTCGGCGGGCTGATCAGCGCCGCGCTCGCCCGGCTGCCGGGGCTGACGATCTACCTCTCCGAAAGCCTCCAGTTCAAGGGGCCGGCGACGATCGGGTCGGTGCTCACCGCCCGCTGTGAGATCGTCGAGGACCTCGGCGAGGACAAGTACCGTCTGACCGCCGAGGTGACGACCATCGACGGCACGAGCCTGATCGAGGGCGAGGCGGTGGTGCTGATCGACGAGATGCCGGAGTAACCCTGCGACAGCGCGGGTCGGTCGCCGACCGATTCCGCGGCGCTCGACCGTACCGTTTTGTAGTTGGCTATCCAACGGATTTTCGAGATAACGTGTGGGTGTAACTCATGGAAGGTCAAAACACGGCGCCGGAGCTGACCGTCTATCTCCGGTCGTCGGCACCGTTTCCGGCGCGAGATCGACAGGAAGAGGTCATCGAACGAGCCGAGCGCCTCGCAACCGAGGGGCGAATCGGGGACGTGAGCGTTCGCCACTGGAACGATCGGGTCGTCGCTTCCGACGAGGTCGGGGCCACCGACGCTGTCGAGACGTTCGAGGCGTTCAAATCCAGGGCAGAAGAGATCGGTCACACGATCGAGCCGTTCTTTCAGGAGCACGATCGGGGCGGTGTTCGGGAGATCGTCTTCCCGATCATCTGCATCGCCGTGTACGTCGACGAGGAGCTCCGGCGGGTGTTTCCCTGCCGCGACGACCGCGAGGCCTACAGCGTCTGGGACTGTCTGACCGCCCTCGAAACCGACGGCGCGATCGTCGGGCTGGGCGATTGAAAACGGCTTTATCCGCCGGTCGTAAACCCCGGGTATGTTCCTTTCGCTGCGCGCTCAGGCCGGCGAGGCGCTCGAAGAGGCGCTCTCGGCGCTCTCGTTGCCGACGGGCGATCTCGGGCTCGAAGAACCACCCGAAGACGTCGAGGCGGTGCTCGCCTCGAGCGTCGCCTTCCGGCTGGCGGGCGAGGTCGGAACGGCCCCCGGCGAAGTCGCCGCCGACCTCGTCGGGGAGGTCGATCTCGGGGAGTACGACCTGCTCGATCGGGTGGATTCACAGGGGCCGTACGTCAACTTCCACGCGAGCGAGGCCTACTACGCGGAGACGCTCGATGCCGCCCGCGAGGAGACGTACGGGCGGCTCGAACCCACTGGAAGGGAGGTCGTCGTCGAACACACGAGCGCCAACCCGACGGGGCCGGTCCACGTCGGGCGGGCGCGCAACCCGATCATCGGCGACGCGATCGCCCGGCTGCTCGATTTCGCGGGCGACGACGTGGACCGGCACTACTACGTCAACGACGCAGGCCGCCAGATGGCCGTCTTCACGTGGGCCTACGAGACGTTCGAGGAGAGCGAGTTGCCCGAACCCGAGCGCGAGAAATCAGACTACGACCTCGTACGCTACTACCGAACGGGGAACCGATTCCTGGAGGAGGGCCCCGAGGCGGAGGTCGAAGCCGCCGAGGCGGAGATCCGCTCGATCATGCAGGGTCTCGAGGCGGGCGACGAGGAGGCGTACGAACGGGTCGGGCGCGTCGTCGACCGGGTACTGGAGGGCATGCGCGAGTCGCTTTCGCGCCTGCCCGCCGAGTTCGACGAGTTCGTAAAGGAGACCCGGTTCATCCGCGACGGGAGTACGGAAGAGCTGGTCGAGCGGCTCAAGGCGCTCGACGAGGCGGTCTACGAGGAGGAGGCCTGGCAGCTTGACCTGCCCGAGTTCGAGAAGAACCTCGTCTTCCTGCGCTCGGACGGCACCTCGCTCTACACGACGCGGGATCTGGCCCACCACGAGTGGAAGTTCGACGAGTACGACCACGCCGTGACGGTGCTCGGGGAGGACCACAAACTGCAGGCGACCCAACTGGCGGCGGCGCTGGAGCTTCTGGGCAACGACACGGACCAGCTCGATTCGGTCTTTTACTCCTACGTCAACCTCCCCGAGGGGAAGATGAGCACCCGGGCGGGCACGGGCGTGGATCTCGACGACCTGCTCGACGAGGCGGTCGCGCGCGCCCGCGAGGAGGTCGAGACCCGGATGGACGACCGGATCCGCGACGACGACCTCTCCGAGGAGGATATCGAGCGCATCGCCCGACAGGTCGGGATCGGCGCGGTGCGCTACGACATCGTCTCGAAACAGCCCTCGAAGGCGATCACCTTCGAGTGGGATCGCGCGCTGAACTTCGAGGCTCAGTCCGCGCCGTACGTCCAGTACGTCCACGCGCGGGCGTGTGGGATCCTAAGCGGGGCGAAACGGGCCTCGGAAAATAGCGAGGCGGAGCCGCGAGACGGCGAGGCCGAACGGGCGGGTCACGACCCCGGCGCGGTCGATCCGACGCTGCTCGACAGCCCGGAGGAACGGGAGCTGATCGAGGTGATCGCGCGGTTCCCCGCCGTGATCGAGTCCGCCGCCGCCGATCGCCAGCCCCACCAGGTCGCGACCTACACCCGCGAGTTCGCCGAAACGTTCAACGCCTTCTACCGGGAGCGCCAGGTGCTTTCGGAGGACGACGAGCTGACGAGCGCCCGGCTGGCGCTCGTGGAAGCGGCGC
>JAWARX010000412.1:0-8982 GCA_038893155.1 Halalkalicoccus sp. | reverse complement strand
CTGATCGACCTCGAGCGCCGCCAGCACGCCGTCGAGACCAAGCTCGACACCGTCATCGAGCACCTCGAAAACGAGGGCGAGGACGGCGAATGAGCTCGAATCCCTTCACGCTGGGGTTCGATCTCTATCGCCAGAGCTGGGAGCGAGCCGCAGAGACGATCGAAAAGAACGCCGACGCGCCCGAGCAGCTCGAACAGATGGCGGAGGTCGAGGTCGGGGGGACGCCAAGCGAGGTCGTCTACACCGAGAACAAGCTCGAACTGCTGCATTACGAGTCACAGACCGACGAACAGCACGACGTCCCGATCCTGATCGTCTACGCGCTGATCAACAAGCCCTACATCCTCGATCTCCAGCCCGATCGCAGCGTGGTTCGCACGTTGCTCGAAAACGGCTTCGACGTCTACATGATCGACTGGAACGAGCCCTCGGCGATGGACGCCGGACTCACGCTCGAGGACTACGTCGACCGGTACGTCGACAACTGCGTCGACGTGGTCCGCGAGCGCTCGGGCCAGGACTCGATCAACGTACTCGGCTACTGCATGGGCGGGACGATGAGCGTGATGTACGCCGCGCTCCACCCCGAGAAAGTGCGGAATCTAGGGCTGATGGCCGCCGGACTCTGCTTTACGGGCACCGGTGGCGTCCTCGAACAGTGGGGCGACGACGAGCACTACTCGCCGGAGGCCGTCACCGACGCCTTCGGAAACGTTCCGGCGGACTTCCTCGACATCGGCTTTGCGGTGATGGACCCCGTCCAGAACTTCCTCACGAAGTACGTCCAGCTCTACGACAACATCGAAAACGAGGAGTTCGTCGAGAACTTCGCGCGCATGGAACAGTGGATCGGCGACGGAATCGACGTCGCGGGCAAGACCTACGAGCAGTTCCTCACGGACATCTACCAGGAGAACAAGCTCGCCGAAAACGAGCTGTATCTGGGCGAGAAACACGTCGACCTCTCGAAGGTCGACATGCCACTCCTCCAGATCGTCGGCGAGTACGACCACCTGATCCCGCCGGAGGCGAGCAAACCGTTCAACGAGCTGGTCGCGAGCGACGATACGACCACGATGGAGTTCCCGACGGGCCACATCGGCCTTTCCGTGTCGTCGAAATCCCACGCCGAACTCTGGCCGAGCGTCTGTGAGTGGTACGCCGAGCGCTCGGACGGGGAGGACGTCGAGGCCGAGGCGATCGAGGAGCCCCAAGAGCCCGACGCCGCGCTCGCGGAGGACGTCGCGGGCGACGAGACCGGCACCGACGAGGACCACGACGTCGAGGCGGAAAACGGCGGGAGCGAGGCGGACACCGAGAGCGAAGACGACCTCGAATCGATCTCGGGCATCGGTCCTTCCTACGCCGAGCGGCTCCGGGATGCGGGCGTCGAGACGATCGCTGACTTGGCGGGGGCCGACGCCGAAGCGGTAGCCGACGAGACGGGGCTCTCGGCCGAGCGAATCGCGGACTGGATCGACGCCGCGGACGAGCGGTAGCTCCCGCCGGCGGTTTTTCAACGCTTCCGTTACTGGGACAACACTTACGAGGGCACGGTAGCATATCTCATCTCGGAGCGGGGTGCCCGACTCCGGAGCTATCATGAAACTCGAAGATCGTACCTGTTTGATCACAGGCTCGTCGCGGGGTATCGGTCGCGGAATCGCCGAGGAACTCGCAAGCGAGGGGGCGAACGTCGCCATCAACTACCGGGCGTCGGCGGGCGCGGCCGACGAGGTCGTCGACACCGTCCGGACGAACGGGGGCTCGGCGATCGCCACGCAGGCGGACGTCACCGACGAGGCCGAGGTCGCGGCGATGCACGAGGAGATCACCGACGCCTTCGGCCCCGTCGAGATTCTCGTCAACAACGCCGGGATCAACGTCGACACCCTCTTTTCGGAGATGACGCGCGCGGAGTGGGATCGCGTGATCGAGGTGGATCTGACCGGGGCGTTCGTCTGTACGAAGGAGTTCTTCGACGACATCGCCGCCGCCGAGGAGGGCAGGCTCATCAACATCTCCTCGGTCGTCGGCAAACAGGGGAATCTGGGGCAGGCGAACTACGCCGCCGCCAAAAGCGGGATGTTCGGGCTGACGCGCACGCTGGCGCTCGAACTGGCCGACAGCGGTTCGACCGCGAACTGCGTCGCCCCCGGCTTCACCGAGACCGAGATGGTAGAGGGAATCCCCGAACGGGTGCGCGAACGGATCCAGTCGGGGATTCCGCTCGGGCGCTTTGCGACCGTCGAGGAGGTGGCCAGCGTCGTCACCTTCGTCGCCAGCCCGGCGGCCTCCTACATCACCGGCGAGGTGCTCGACGTCAACGGCGGCATGGATCTTTAATTCATATTCCAATCTATTCTTCGGATTTGGTTTTCTCTCGTATCGAAAGTCCAGTTCTCAGTGGCTGAGAACCGGGTCGGTGGTATATCCGTTCTGCAACGCAACGATCACATGTAAGGCGAGCACAATGGAAACAGCAACTCGAACCACGAGCGCGAACGAAGGTGTCATCACGGACGGAACTCGGCCGAACGTCGCGGGCGTCGCCGTCGGCCTCCGACTCGTCATGGGCTGGCTCTTCCTCACGGCCGGACTGAGCAAGCTCCTCGGGGAGTTCTCGGCCGCCGGCTATCTCGCGAACGTCGATCCTGCGAGCCCGGCAGCGGGGCTCTACGGAGCGATAGCGGCGAACCCCGCGCTGGTGGCGATGATCGACGTCGCCATCCCGTGGGGCCAGCTCCTGATCGGCCTGGGGCTGCTCGTCGGCGGGCTCGTCCGGCTGGCGGCGTTCTTCGGGGCGCTCCAGATGGTCGCCTTCTACTTCGGCAACTGGGAGATGGCGGGCGTCTCCGAGATCCTTCTCGGCTTTGCGACCTCGGATCTCGTCTACATCGCCGTGTTCGTCGCGATCGGCGTGCTCGCGGCCGGACGCTACTGGGGCGCCGACGCGGTCATCGAACGCTACGAGGTCGACGGCGAACCGCTCATCGAGCGCTACCCCAAGCTCCGGCACGTGCTGGGCTGATGTCCAGCGGCCGGCGCTCCGACGCACGTTTTCTATTTCTGACATAGCAGATAAAACCCCTCCGCGTGACGGGGTGGTATGGACCGCGTAGCGATCATCGGCGCGTCGATGACCCAGTTCGGGAGGCGGGAGGGCTGGCTCCGAGACCTTCTCGCAGAGGCGGCAACGGCGTGTCTCGACGCGGGAGGGATCGAGGCGAGCGAGCTCGACCACCTATACGTGTCGAACATGGCCAGCGGCGAGTTCGAAGGCATGACCGGCGTTCCGAACATGCTCGCACACGACATCGGGGCGGTCCCCGCCTACACTCAGCGGGTCGACCAGACGAGCTCCTCGGGCGGGGCGGGCACCTTCGCGGCGTGGCAGTCGGTCGCAAGCGGCGCGAGCGACCTCACCCTGCTCGTCGGCGGCGAGAAGATGACCCACCGCTCGACGGCCGAGGCGACGGACGTGATCGCCTCGATCACCCACCCGCACGAGTACAAACACGGGGTCACCCTCCCGAGTTTCGCGGGACTGACCGCGCGTCACTACCTCGACAAGTACGACGCGCCCCGCGAGAGTCTCGGGAAGGTCGCGGTGAAAAACCACAGAAACGGCGTGGACAACCCCCACGCACAGTTCCAGAAGGAAGTCAGCCTCGAGGAGGTGCTCGAATCGCCGATCGTCGCCGACCCCCTCCGACTGTACGACTTCTGTCCGATCACCGACGGCTCGGGGGCACTGCTCCTGTGTCCCGAATCGAAAGCGAAGGAGTACACCGACGATTACGCCGTGATCGCGGGGGTCGGCGGGGCGACCGACACCCACGTCGTCCACGAGCGTGAGGATCCGACCGTGATGGGCGGAGTCGTCGAGAGCGGAAAGATCGCCTACGAGATGGCCGGCATGGGACCCGAGGACATCGACGTGGCCGAGCTCCACGACATGTTCACCATCCTCGAGTTCCTCCAGAGCGAGGATCTGGGCTTCTTCGAGAAGGGCGAGGGCTGGAAGGCCGTCGAGGAGGGCGTCACCGAGAAGGACGGCGAGCTGCCCGTAAACACCTCCGGCGGGCTGAAGTCGAAGGGCCATCCGCTGGGGGCCAGCGGCGTCGCACAGATCTACGAACTCTACCAGCAGGTCCGCGGCGAGGCGGGACCGCGACAGGTCGAGGCCGACACGGCAATCGCCTGCAACGTCGGGGGCTTCGGTAACTGCGTCATCACCACCATCCTGGAGGCAGCACGATGAAAGCGATCAAGTACGACGACGGCACGATCAGCTGTCCCGGCCACCCGCGGGGGCTACAGGGCGGCGAACCGGTCGAAGAGATCGATCTCACGGAGCGAGAGGGTGAAATCGTCACGTGGACGACCTCGCAGGCGACGCCGCCGGGCGTGCGCCAGCCCAACCACCTCGCGATCGTCGAGTTCGAGATCGAGGGCCAATCAGTGAGAGTGCTCGGCCAGCTTACGACGGGCGAGGTCGAGATCGGCGACCGAGTGCGCCAGACCTACGTCGAACAGCTCCGCGAGCCGGGCGCGGGGATCCGCGAGCCCGAGAGTCAGGAGTGGGACGGGTACCGATTCGAGCCGACCCGGTGAGGGCTCCCCTCCGAGTCGTCGGCTCGAACCGGGGGTGAGAGTCGGCCCAGTGAGGACACCCCCTACGACCGGGTGTTTCGAACCGGGAAGCCACCCGTGTAGCCGGCGAAAATACGGAGACTATTCGTCGTCCGATCCGTCGTCTTCCTCGTCCTCGTCCTCGTCGTCTTCTAACTCCGCACGGATCGAGTCGAGCTCGTCCTCGACGTCGATTTCGACCCCGCCGTCGGCGGTCGAGTCGGTCCACGAATCGCTTGTCTCACGTCCCTCCCGGCGGGCGCGCTCGCGATCCCGCTCGGCCTCGCCGATCCGCTCTGCGATCTCCTCGCGCAGTCTGCGGGCCTCTTCGAGGATGTCGCGGGCGTCGCCGTTGGGCGGGAGGGTGTCCCCGCGCGTGGCCTCCTGGAGGTCTTCGAGCACCCGGTCGAGCCGGTCGAGGCTCCGGCGGCTCGCGTCCGCGGCGCGTCTGCGGGTGCGCTCGGCCTCCTCGCCCGCGGCGCGGCCGGTGTCCGCGAGACGCAACGCGCCCTGCAGGAGTTCGAGCGCGCGGACGTTCGCCTCCAGCACCGCGATGGCGGTCGGGATCGCCTGCCGGTCGGCGAACCGAAGTAGCTCGCCCGGCGTCGGCGGACGGGGCAGCCCGCCGGGGCCGCGCGGCGGTCGCGGTTCGATCTCCCGGCGGAGCTCTTCTAAGGTGCGCTGGAGCTCCTCGACGCGCTCTTCCAGATCGTCCTCGCGTGTCATACCCGTCCTTGGTGCGGGGGGCGCAAAAAGGGTCGAGTGTCGGCTCAGAAGTGCTCGCCCAGGTAGACCCGGCGGGCGGGGAACAGCGATTCGAGCGCCGTGCGTGCCCGCTCGTCGCGGATCGAACACTCGCCGACGCGTTCGAGCGTTTCGACGGAGCGAGCGCCGACGAACAGCCGCGAGAGCGTTCCGATTCCGACCTCGACGGTCGGCTCCTCGTCGGTCGGCTCACAGCCCGCCGGCGAGAGCGCGACCGTCCGGTCGTTCCACGGGGCGAGCGGGTCCGACACCGCGATCGTCAGCCGTCCGTCGGGAGCCGGGAGGCCGGCGAGCGCGCGCTGGACGTCGATTATCCTGCTCATCGGCCCCGCGTGGAGCGTACACTCGACCTCGTGTGGTGCGTCGACCAGCCCGAACAGCAGGCAATCCGGCGGGGCGCGGAACGTCACGCGGTCGATCTGGCTCCCGTGATTCGCGAGGAACCGAAGGAGCTGGCGAAACCCGGCGAACTCGCGGTAGGCCATGTCGGTGATTCGAAGGGTTCGTTCGTCGGCGTCGGAGTCGACGACGTACGCGAGATACGCCCGCGGCTCGCCGTCGTCGTCCCAGCGGTAGACGTAGGGGCCGTCCGTCCAGCGCTCGAAGATCCGCCGTCGCCACCACGTTTCGGGCCGGCGCAGGGAGAGGTCGGCGCGCTCGCCGTGCGCGCGGTGGACCGAATCGAGACTCGCCCACCCGTCGGCCTCGACCCGGCGGAACTCGCCGCGGTCGGGACCCGCCGCGGGAGCGAGCGTTTCCGGACGGGTCTCATAATGCGCGTAGTCGTTCGTCCTCGCCCAGCCGTACTTCGCGTAGAAGGCGTGTTCGAACGGCCAGAGCACGGAAACGTCGATCCCGCGCTCGCGGTAGTCCGCGAGGGTCGCTTCGAGCAGGCGAGCGACGTGGCCCCGGCGACGGTGCTCGGGCGGCGAGGCGACCGCCGAGAGCCCGGCGACCGCCCGGTCCTCGCCGCGAACGCGCGCGTCGAGGAAGTAGTGCCGACAGACACACAGCAGCTCGTCACCGTCGAACAGTCCGTAGCGCTCGCCCGGGTAGGACTCCGGCGGGTCGTCGAGCTCGGGACCGGACTCGGGCGAGAACGCGTAGGAGACGAACCGGTGGAACTCCTCGCTCCGGTCGTCGGGGATCGGACGGTACTCCATGCCTGCCAGTCACCGCCGACCGACAAATAGCTTCAGAACGCCCGGTCGTACTGGACCGGCGGCTCGACGCTCTTGCCCAACTCCGCCGCGGCGTGCAGCGCGAAGTACGGGTCCCGGAGGTGCTCCCGACCGACGATCGCTAGGTCAGCTGTACCCTCGCGGATCAACTCGTCGGCCTGCTCGGCGTCGGTGATCCCGCCGACCGCGCCGACGGCGATCTCGCTCTCGCGCTCCTCGCGGACCCGCGCCGCAAGCGGGAGCTGGCTCGCCGAGCCCTCCTCGGGTAGCTGCTGGTCGGGGTGGAGCATGCCGCTTGAGACGTCGATCAGGTCCGCGCCCAGTTCGTAGAGTTCGTCGGCCAGTTCGACGGACTGCTCGATCGTCCACGAGTCGCGCTCGGGCAGCCAGTCGGTGCCAGAGATCCGCACGAAGACGGGCTTTTCGGCGGGCCAGACCTCCCGGACGGCCTCGGTGACCTGGCGGACCAGCCGGGTGCGGTTCTCGAACTCACCCCCGTATTCGTCGGTGCGGTCGTTGGTCACGGGCGAGAGGAACTCGTGGAGCAAGTATCCGTGAGCCGCGTGGACCTCCGCAACCACGAAGCCCGCCTCCAGCGCGCGCTCTGCGGCCGCGCGGTACTCGGCGACGACCCCCTCGATGTCGGCCTGCGTCATCGCTTTCTGCGGTGGAGCCTCGGTCTCGTAGGGCCACGGGTCCTCGTTCGGGGCCAGCACCTCCCAGCCGCCCTCCTCGGGCTGGAGCGGCTCGCTGCCCTCCCACGGGCGGGTCTTGCTCGCCTTGCGGCCCGCGTGGGCCAGCTGGATGGCGGGGACGCTCCCCTGCTCGGCGATGAACTCGGCGACGGGTGCGAGCGCTTCTTTCTGCTCGTCGCTCCAGATCCCCAGGTCCTCGGGCGTGATCCGCCCTTCGGGCGAGACGGCCGTCGCCTCGGTCATCACGACGCCCGCGCCGCCGACGGCGCGCGAGCCGAGGTGGACGCGGTGCCACTCGGTGGCTACTCCGTCGCCCGCACAGGAGTACTGACACATCGGCGAGACCATCACGCGGTTCAGAAGCTCGGTCTCGCGAAGTGAGAGCGGATCGAAAAGATCTGCTGTCATCGGCGCTCCTACGGCGGCGATGGAAAAAGTCCCCTCGACAGCGGAGGAGGTTGCCGCCTCGATGGGCGTGTCGGAACCGGGGGGTCGAAGCGAAACGGGATCAGTCCGTCTCCAGCGCGAGCGCCGCCGCGATCCGGACGATATCGCCCGGATCGAACAGCTCCTGATGGGCGTCCAAGAGCGCGAGGGTGTCGTCGTCGTACCGGGCGTCGGGAGCCGAGCGGCCGGTCACGGTTTCGACGACTCGCCGTAGCACCTCGTTGCCGGGCGTATCGTGGCCCGGATGGCCGACCGTTACGTCGGCGTAGTTCTCGAACGGCGCGCCTCCAGGAAAGATCTCGTCTTGCGATTCGAACAGCCGCAGGTCGCCCCGTTCGTCGCGGCTGTTGATCCGGGCCATGACGACCGTGTTCGCCCAGCGGGCGAGCTCCGTCCCGACGATCGCCAGATCCGGCGTTTCGAGGAAGAGTTGCCCCCGAAGCAACGAGTCGAGCGAGTGGATGATCAGCTCCTCGGTCGGGGAGTTTTCGCCGTCCTCGTGGAGCACCTCGTGGAACACGGTGGGGGTAAACAGCCTGAAGTCCTCGAAGCGATACCGGTCGTTGATCCCGACGTGGTCCCGACCGTGCGGGTGGCGGGCGACGGCGATCGCATCGTCTCCGGGCTCGAACGCTTCGAACCGGACCCGTTCGAGCGCTCCGTCACGGACCGCTTCGAACGCCGGCTGGGCGACCGTCCCGGCCATCGCGACCGCGCCCGCTCTCAATCGCGGATCCGGAATCGTCTCGACGAGATCCGCGTCGTCGTAGACGGCCATCGCGGACCGAACGCGATCCGGATCCTCGCGGAACCGGCGGTCGAGAAGCGCCCGGAGACGACCGCGTATCTGTGGTTCGACCGTCGGTCGCCACGCCGCCGGTCGCATGGGGCCGCTTCGCTCGTAGATCTCCCGTGCGAACAGGTCGGCGTCGGCCGGCGGAAACGGCGGCTTTCTGAGTACGGCCTCGGTAGCTCGGCTTTCGACCCTTTCGTCCCCGCGATCCCCACCGGCGGGTGACCACCTCGTACTGGTGGCCGAACAGCCCGCAACCCCGCCGACGACGCCAGTCCCCACGACAGCAAGCGCTCGGCGGCGGCTGATCCGGCCCCCCAACGGATCGTTCACGTTCGGTTGACGCTCCGCTCGGCCTTCGGAATCCGCCATGCAAGCGCAAGCGCCCCCGCGCGTGGCACACTGAAACCCGAGGTCAGCTCGACCGCCCGGAACGGCGGATCACCACCCGCCGGATCCACACCGG
>JAWARX010000411.1:0-3328 GCA_038893155.1 Halalkalicoccus sp. | reverse complement strand
GGCGCTGGCCCCCGAGGAGGCCGCCGAATTCCGGCAGGGGATGGGCGCGCCGTCACGGACGAGGGCGGACGCGGAGCGGTGGGGTCGGCAGCTCGCGGCGGCGGTCGATTCCGAGCGCCTTCTCCATCGCCCACCGCGCGGGCGGCAGTCGCGTCGTCCAGTTCGAGAGGGGGGCCGTGGCGCTGCCGAGCTTCGCGACGGTTCCGAAGTTGCCGAAAAAGCGCTTTTGTAAGGGGATCCTGCCGGGTTCGGCGTCGGGCGTCAGCCCCTCGACGAGGAACTCGAACTCGCTTGGGGGCTCGCCGCGGTTGACTCTGTCCCTGACCACCTCGTTGATCCACGGGATGTCGATCTTCACCGGACACTGATTCACGCAGCGCGAACAGCCCGTACAGAGGTCGTTGAAATCGGCGGCGCTGTCCTGCCCGTGGACGCCGGCCTCCCAGCCGGTGGCGATCCCCCCGGAGTACGTTTCGCCGCCGAAGGCGTGCCCGCCAACATGTTGAAAATTCGCACAGACGTTCGCACACGCTCCACACCGGATGCAGTAGAGCGTTTCCTTCAGTTCGGGATCCTCGCGCATCGCCATCCGGCCGTTGTCGAGCAACACGAGATGGAACTCGCGGTCGCCGTCGCTCTCGGAGAGGGGCTCGTCGCTCTCGAAGTCGAGCGTGGGCGTCGAGACCGGCGGCGTCAGAAGCGAGAGATAGGCGGTGAGGTCCTGTCCGGTGCCCGAACGCCCGATCAGCTCGATAAACGGTTGAAGATCCTCGAAGTTCGGGAGGATCTTCTCGACGCCCGCGACCGCGACGTGGGTGTCGGGCGCGACCGCCGATTTTCTCGCATTGCCCTCGCTCGTCACGAGCGCGAGCGTCCCGCTTTCGGCGACGATGAAGTTCGCGCCGGTCATCCCGACGTCGGCTTCTTTCACCTTCTCGCCGAGGTACTCGCGGGCGAAGTGGGTGAGCTCTTCGGCCGTCTCCAAGGGCTCGTCGGGTTCGAACTCGTCGTTGAACAGCTTTGCGATCTCCGCGCGGGACTTGTGGATCGCCGGTCCGACGATGTGGGAGGGTGACTCCTCTGCGACCTGCAGGACGAACTCCCCGAGGTCCGTCTCGTAGACGTCGATTCCCACGGATTCGAGCGCCTCGTTGACCTCGATCTCCTCCGAGGTCATCGACTTGCTCTTTACGAGCGTTTTCGCGTCCTTCTCGCGGACGACCTCGGTGACGTAGCGGTTCGCGTCCGCGGCGTCCGAGGCGAGGTAGACCTCTCCACCATTGGCCTCGACGGCCTCGGTGAGTTCGTCGATCAACTCCGGCAGGCGCTCGATCGCCTCTTCTTTGATCTCGCGGGCGCGGTGTTTCAGCTCCTCGTAGTCCTCTAGGTCCGCGACGGCGGCGTAGCGGCCCTGATTGAACACCCGAGTATTGGACTGGACCGCGTCGCCTTCGGTATCGAGCAGGTGGCGGATGTGAGCCGCTTTGTCGTCCGTGCTCATGACTCGATCACCAGCGCGTGAACCGTTTTGGGGCCGTGCGCGCCGCGGACGAGCGCACCCATGTCGGCGGTCGCGCTGGGACCTGTCGCGATGATCGCGCTCTCCCGGTCGTCGCCGACGGTCGTCGCAAGCGTCCCGACGGCGGTCGGCATGTCGGGGACGATCGCCCCCGCTTCGAGGACGACCACGTGATGATCACAGAAGAGGCTGATCGGTTCCGCTCCGGCCGCCGTCGAGGGGAGGACGACCGAACCGTAGTTCGCGATCCCGAGCGACGCGCCCGTGACGCCCGTGACCGCCTCGTCGATCTCCTTCGGCGAGGGATCGGTGACGACCGACGTGTCTTCGAGCGAAACCGAATCGAGCGAGAGCGTCCCGACGGCCGGCTCCTCGATCAGTTCCTCGATCGCCTCCTCGAACGCCTCCGGAGCGAGGCGCGTCGTCTCGACGGCCAGCCCGTCGAGGGAATCTTCGAACGTGTCAACAGTGGACATACGCGATCGTTGGCCCGCAGGGGTATGGGTGTTTTCATGCCCGAGTTCGTCGTTCGTCGAACCCCGAAATCTGCCCGTGACGATACCTTTTTGTCGGTATCACAAGAGGGTCCGGTATGACGCTCGAAGACGACTCCCTCGACTATCACGAGGCCGATCCCCCGGGCAAGATCGAGATCGCGACGACCAAGCCGACCAACACCCAGCGGGACCTCTCGCTCGCGTACTCGCCCGGGGTCGCCGGGCCGTGTCGCGCGATCGACGAGAACCCCGAGGACGTCTATCGCTACACCGCCAAGGGCAATCTGGTGGGCGTCGTCTCGAACGGTTCGGCCGTCCTCGGGCTGGGCGACATCGGCGCGACCGCCTCGAAGCCGGTCATGGAGGGCAAGGGCGTGCTGTTCAAGCGCTTTGCGGACATCGACGTCTTCGACATCGAGCTCGATCTGGAGGATCCCGAGTCGATGATCGCGGCGACGAAGGCGATGGAGCCGACGTTCGGCGGGATCAACCTGGAGGACATCCGCGCACCCGAGTGTTTCGAGATCGAGGAGACCCTGCGAGAGGAGATGAACATCCCCGTCTTCCACGACGACCAGCACGGCACGGCGATCATTTCGGGGGCCGGCCTGCTGAACGCCGCCGAACTCGTCGGCAAGGAGCTTTCGGAACTGGAGGTGGTGTTCTCGGGTGCGGGCGCGAGCGCGATCGCCACCGCCCGGTTTTACGTCTCGCTGGGCGTCCGAAAGGAAAACGTCACGATGTGTGACTCCTCGGGGATCATCACCGAGGCGCGCTCAAAGGAGGTAAACGAGTACAAACGCCAGTTCGCGCGGGACGTACCCGAGGGCGATCTCGCCGACGCGATGGAGGGTGCGGACGTCTTCGTCGGGCTCTCGGTCGCCGGGATCGTCTCGCCCGAGATGGTCCGCTCGATGGCCGCCGACCCGATCATCTTCGCGATGGCGAACCCCGACCCGGAGATCACCTACGAGGAGGCCAAATCGGCCCGCGAGGATACGGTGATCATGGCGACCGGGCGTTCGGACTACCCCAATCAGGTCAACAACGTGCTGGGATTCCCCTTCATCTTCAGGGGAGCACTCGACGTCCGTGCCACGGAGATCAACGAGGAGATGAAGGTCGCGTGCGCGGAGGCGCTCGCCGACCTCGCGAAACAGGACGTCCCCGACGCCGTCAGGAAGGGCTACGGCGATCAGCCCCTGCAGTTCGGTCCGGAGTACATCCTCCCGAAACCGATCGATCCGCGGGTGCTCTTCGAGGTCGCGCCCGCGGTCGCGCAGGCGGCGATCGCGAGCGGCGTCGCCCGCCG
>JAWARX010000410.1:0-3334 GCA_038893155.1 Halalkalicoccus sp. | reverse complement strand
TCGGCGATCCGCGCGGCGAACTCCGCGCGGCGAACTCCGCGCGGGGGAACGCCGCTGGATCGCCGTGGTGGTGGGTCAGGCTCTCGGCGATGGGATCGGGGAGTGATCCGCCCATATCGCGGGCCTGGCCCTCGCTGATGCGTTCGCTGAGCACCTGGAGGGTCGCGTGGGTGAACGCGAGCGCTTCGCGTTCGTCGAACTCGGCTCGCGATTCGACGCGGTCGTAGAATTCGGCTTCGTCCACGTTCGCCCGTCGCCGGCGAGCGTCCTCGGTCCGCTGCCTGAGCGTTCAGGGTGTTCAAGAGCAAACGGTTTGAACGGCGGGGGCCTTGCTCGACCATGTTCGAGAAGTCCACCTGGATCCGTCTCCCGCGGAACGTGCTGGTCGGCCACGGCGTTCTCGACCGGGCCGTCGAGGCGATCGACGAACTCCATCTCGCCGGCCGGCCGCTGATCGTCACGAGTCCTACGCCGAAGGAGATCGCCGCGGGGCGGGTGATCGACCAGTTCGGCGAGCAGGGGGTCGAGCCGGCGATCATCACCGTCGAGGAGGCGAGCTTCGCCGCCGTACAGGAGGTGATCGAGGCCGCCGGACGCGAGGAGGCGGGCTATCTGATCGGGATCGGCGGCGGCAAGGCGATCGACATCGCGAAGATGGCCTCCGACGAGATCGGATCGGGGTTCGTTTCCGTTCCTACGGCCGCGAGCCACGACGGGATCGTCTCCGGACGGGGGTCGGTTCCGGAGGGCGACACCCGCCACTCGGTGGCCGCAGACCCGCCGGTCGCAGTCGTGGCCGACACGACCGTGCTGGCGAACGCTCCCTGGGAGCTGACGACGGCGGGCTGTGCGGACATCATCTCGAACTACACTGCGGTGAAAGACTGGCGGCTCGCCAATCGCCTGCAGAACGTGGAGTACTCGGAGTACTCCGCGGCCCTCTCGGAGATGACCGCCGAGATGCTCGTAGGCAACGCCGACTCGATCAAGAAAGGTCTCGAAGAGTCGGCGTGGATCGTCACGAAGGCGCTGGTCTCCTCGGGGGTCGCCATGAGTATCGCGGGCTCCTCGCGGCCGGCCTCGGGTGCGGAACACCTCTTTTCCCACCAGCTCGACCGGATCGCGCCTGGGAGAGCGCTCCACGGTCATCAGGTCGGCGTCGGCTCGATCGTGATCGAGTACCTTCACAGTGGTGAGAACGGACGCTGGAGCGCGATCCGCGACGCCCTGTCGAGCATCGAGGCCCCGACGACCGCAGCCGAGTTGGGGATCGAAGAAAAAGAGGTGCTCGAAGCGCTGACGAGCGCCCACGAGATCCGCGATCGGTACACGATCCTCGGAAACGGCATGAACGAGCGGGCGGCCCGCGAGGCCGCGACCGTCACCGGCGTAATTTAGTTTTCTTCCGTCGGCAGCCAGCCCTCGTCGGCGTCGACTCGCCCCGCCAGCACGGCGTTGAGTATCGCGCCGAAGAGCAGGATCAGCCCGCCGAGATACAGCCACGTGAGAACGAGGAGGACCGCGCCGGCGATCCCGTAGAGTTCGACGCTGTCGGAGGTGGTCGCGTAGAGACGGAAAACCAGCGCGGAGAGGGTCCAGGCGACCGCCGAGAACGCCGCGCCGGGCAGAGCCTCCCGAACGGACACCGCCTCGCCCGGAAAGCGGTAGTACATGGGGAGGAAGGCGAGCAGGAACGCACCGAACAGCAAGGGGAGGCTGAGAACGGAGACGGCGACGCTGTCGACGGCCAGTGCGAGCGCGACGCCGACGACCCCGATCAGGGAGACGGCGACCAGCACGATCGCGAAGATCAGAAGCGAATCCGTTACCTTCCGCAGGCCCGAGCGTTCCTTACGCGTGCCGTAAACCTCGCTGAACGCCATGTTCACCGCCTGAAACATCGTTGCGGTGCTGTAGGCGAAGACGACGGCGGCGATCAGCCCTGCGCGGGCTCGTCCGCCGCCGTCGTCTGTGACCTCCTCGATTACGGTCTCGATCTCTGCGGCGTGCAGTCCCGTGACCGATTCGAGGGCGTTCGCGGTCGTCTCGGGATCGTAGGCGATCGAGATCGCGATAACGAGGAGCAACAGGAGCGGGATCAGCGAGTTGAACGCGTAGTAGCCGAGTCCGGCGGCCGTCACTGTGACGTGCTGTTTCCGGCCGACGGCGACCGACGTCTTCAGCGCGCGGAGCCACTCGCGGGAGGCGACCATCGCCCGGAACCACGTCTCCGAGACGGGTAGACGCTTCGGACCGCGGGCGGCGGCGATGGCAACGCGTATAGCGAGTGAAAGAGACACCGGGGAACATGTGCGGGCAGACCGACGATCGGGTGGGGATCGCGCTGGTCCTGTGTTCGGCGGTGGGCTTCGGCACGCTCGGGATCTTCGGCGTCTACGCCCAGCGCGCGGCGATTCCGATCCCGACGGTGCTGGCCGTCCGGTTCTCCCTCGCGGCGGCGCTCGTCTGGGCGTTTCTCGCCATTCGAGGAAAAATGACGGTGTTTCGCGGTCGCGCACTCCTGATCGGGTTCGGGCTCGGAGCCGTCGGGTACGCCACCCAGAGCGGGCTGTACTTCCTCGGACTGGAGTTCATGACGGCGGGGCTGGTCGCGATCGTGCTGTACACCTACCCGGCGTTCGTCGTCGTGCTCGCGGTCGCGACGGTCGGCGAGCGGGTGCGCCGAAGCACGCTCGTCGCGCTCTGTCTCTCGCTCGGCGGCGTCGCGCTCGGCGCCGGTGCGGACCCCGCGGGTGCCTCGCTCACCGGCGTGGCGGTCGTCCTCGGCGCGGCGATCGCCTACGCGTTCTACATCACCGTCTCGCGAGCGATGCTCGTGACGGTCGATCCGATCGTCCTGAGCGCGCACGTCCTGCCCGCCGCCGGGCTCTCGTTTCTCGTCGTCGGCGGGGCGACGGGCGAACTCGTCGTCCCGACGGCACCCACGTCGTGGCTCGTGCTGGTGTGTATCGCCGTCTTCGCGACCGCGATCCCCGTCATCACCTTCTTTGCGGGGCTCGAACGCATCGGCGCGAGTCGGGCCGGGATCGTGAGCACCGCCGAGCCGCCGGTCACGGTCGCGCTGGGCGCGGCGCTGTTCGCCGAGCCGGTGACGGGTGCGACCCTTCTCGGCGGGGTGGCGATCCTGACCGGCGTCGTCGTGCTCGAACGGGGGTGAAGCGGGTCGCGTCTCGGCGGTGGGTCTTATGCCGATGGGCGCACAGCGAGAACCATGACCGAACCCCCCGATCACGACCGCAGGCTCGTCTCCGGCTGGGAAGGGCGCTACTTCGAGGACTTCTCGGTGGGCGCCATCTCCAAACACCCCTACCCG
>JAWARX010000409.1:0-5305 GCA_038893155.1 Halalkalicoccus sp. | reverse complement strand
ATGGCGCTCGACGAACGCCGGTGGGTCGAGGAGGTCGGCCTCGGCGCGGCGATCCCCGGCAGTACGGTGATCCCGCCGGCCGCAGAGGGGTTCCGGCCCGAGACCGCCGCCGAGGAACCGATCCGGCGCTCGCCCGACGGGGAGGGTGCCAGCGCGATGAACGCGCTCACCTTCCGCGGTACCGACGGCGAGCCGGCGGTCGACGCGCTCCGAACGTTCCTCGAATCCGGAACGCCGATCTCCGGGAGGTCGGGCACGTACGCCGGCAACGAGTACCCCGGCAGCCTGACCGGCGTCGAGATCGACGCGGGAGCGAGGTACGACTACGAGTTTGGCGGGGTTCACTCGACGCTACTCGAGGAGGAGGCCGACGCCGAACTGTACGTCGACGGGCGGACGATCGAGGAACTGAACGACGGCCCGCTCACGATGCTCTCGCCCGCGCGGGACGCCAGTCCGCGCAGGGCCGCGTTCCTCCGGTCGTACGCCACGACACTCCGGCGACTCGGGATCCCGATCGAGATCGACGCCGTCACCCCCGGCGTTCTCGCCGACCGGCTCTACCTCGACGCCGACTTCGACGTCGCCCCGATCGGCTGGTCGCGCGTCCCGACGCGGGGCGTGGCGACGTTGTCCGACCTCTTTCACAGCGACAACGCCCGCGAGAACGCCGAGGGATTCGCGCCCAACGTCACCGGCTACGGGCTGGATGCGGGCGCGGACGAGGCGATCGAGGACCTCCGGGCCGAGACCGACGAGGATCGGCGAACCGAGCGTGTCCGCCGGCTCGTCGAACGGCTCTACCTCGACGCACCCGTCGTCGTCGCCGGTCACTCGCGTCCCCGCTGGCCGGTCGCCGCCGGGGCGTTCGGCGGCTTTCTCGACGACGTTCCGGGCGTCGGAAGCGCGGCCCTCCGATTTCAGGCGCTTTCGATTCACCGGCGGTAGCCGGGTCCGCAGACCGTGAGAACCGCCACAATCGCTAAGTGCGTCGACTCCATGCCTCCGCTAGACCCATGCTCGAGACCTGGACTCTCGAGATCGTGTTCGCGCTCGTGACGGTCCAGCTGCTCGTGCTGTTTTATCTCGCGTACCGCCGGCGAACGGAGGCCTCCACATCGGATGCGGACGCCGAGTTCGAGGGCCGTTCCGGTCCCCGAGCGGGTTCCGACTCGCCCTCGGAGGGCGAACCATTGGTGGTGTGTCGAACCTGTGGGGCCGAGAACGATCCCGCCTACCACTACTGCCGAGAGTGCGTCTCGGATCTCGACGGCGAGTCGATCCCCGGCTACCGGACCCACTCGCCTTCGGAACGCTCGCTGTGACCTCTTTTTACGAATTCACGTGAGTTCGTGATTTTCCTACCGGTTCAGCGTGTGGATCGCGCGTCCGAGCGCGTTCTCTGCGGCCTCGTGGACCGCCTCCGAGAGGGTCGGATGGGTGTGGATCGTCGCCGCGACGTCCTCGAGGGTCGCCCCGAGTTCGATCGCCAGCCCGACCTCGGCGACGAGTTCCGAAGCCTCGGGTCCGACGATCTGACCGCCGAGGAGGAAGCCGCTCTCCCCGTCGGCGACGATCCGGACGAACCCCTCGGTGTGACCGGTCGTCAGCGCCCGCCCGCTCGCGCGAAACGGCATCTGGCCGACGACGGGTTCGAACCCGGCCTCGGTGGCTTCGTCGGCGCTCATCCCCACGGTTCCGATCTCGGGCTCGGTGAACACCGCCGCCGGCACCGCCTGGTAATCGAGCGCCGCCGGCTCGCCCGCGATCACCTCGGCGGCGACCTGCCCCTCCTTCATGCCCTTGTGCGCGAGCATCGGCTCGCCGGCGACGTCGCCCACGGCGAAGACGTTCTCGACGTGGGTGCGCGCGCGGTCGTCGGTCGGGAGAAGGCCGTTCTCGTCCGGCTCCAACCCTACCGCCTCCAGATTCAGCGTGTCGGTCACCGGCCGGCGACCGACCGCGACCAGCACTTTTTCGCAGTCGTAGCTCGCTTCCTCGCCACCCTCGGTTTCGGTCGTGACGCTGATCCCGTCGCCCGTTTCCTGCCATCCGCTCGCGGCCTCGCCGAGACGGATCTCGACGCCGAGGTCCTCCATGCCGTCGAGGACGGGCTTCGCCAGATCGTCGTCGAAACCCACGAGCGCCTCATCGAGCATCTCGACGACCGTGACGTCGGTGCCGGCCTTCGCGAACACGCCGGCCAGCTCCATCCCGATGTAGCCCGCGCCGACGACAACGAGCGAGTCGGGGACCGAATCGAGCGAGAGGGCGTGACGCGAACTTAACACCCGCTCGCCGTCGAACTCGAAGCCGGGGATCTCCATCGGGCGCGATCCCGTCGCGACGATCGCGTGTTCGAACTCGATCGATTCGCTCCCCTGGCCGTCGCCGCCGTGAGCCACTCTGACCCTGTTCTCGCCGGCGAACTCGGCCCGGCCCTCGACGAGGTTGACGCCGTTTGCCTTACAGAGCTTCTCGACGCCGCCCGTCAGCTGCGAGACGACGCCGTCCTTCCACTCGACCATCCCGCCCATGTCGACGGCGGGGTCGGCGTGGATGCCCATCTCCTCGGCATTCGCGGCCTCGTGGGCGATGCCGGTGGCGGTGATGAGCGCCTTCGAGGGGATACAGCCGTGGTTCAGGCAGGTGCCGCCGTAGGCTTCTTTCTCGACGAGGGTCACGTCCAGCCCGAGCTGTCCCGCGCGGATGGCGGCCACGTAGCCGCCCGGCCCCGCGCCGATCACCAGTACGTCCGTTCCGGTTGCGATGTCTCCGACGACCATTAGTCTAACAGTAACAGCAGTGGGTTTTCCAGGTACTCTATCACGCGGTTCGCGAACGCGGCCGCGTCCGCGCCGTCGATCACCCGGTGGTCGATCGACAGCGACAGCGGTAGCGTCTCCGCCGCCCGCACCTCGCCGCCCTCCGCGACCGGGCGTTCCGTTAGCTCGCCCAGCCCCAGAATGGCGACCTCCGGATGGTTGATGATCGGGGTGGCGTACTCGCCGCCGATCGCCCCGAAGTTCGTGATCGTGAACGTCCCCCCCTGCATTTCTTCTCTACTTATCGAGCGCTCGCGAGCCTTCTGGGCGAGTTCGTTCACCTCCGAGGCGAGCTGCAAGACCCCTTTCTCCTCGACGTTCTTCACGACGGGCACCATCAGGCCCGCGTCGGTCGCGACCGCGATCCCGACGTTGTAGTAGTTCTTCACCACGATCTCTTCGGCCTCCTCGTCGAGCGAGGCGTTCAGCTCCGGGAACTCGCGCAGGGCGGCGACGATCGCCTTCATGATGAAGGGCATGTACGTCAGCTTCACACCCTGTTCCTCGGCGCGGGCTTTGAGCTCCGCGCGCGCCTCGACCAGCCCCTCGACCGCGGCGGTGTCGTGATGGGTCACATGAGGGGCGGTGAACTTCGAGGCCGCCATCTGTTTGCCGATCGTCCGGCGGATCCCCCTGTAGGGAATCCGCTCCTCGCGTTCGGCGCGTTCGGCCTCCGCGCCGGTGGCGACCGCTTCGGTGTCGGCGGCCTGCGCTTCGCGCTGTGCCTTCGCGTACTCCCGGACCGCCTCGGGCGTGACGAACGCCTCGCCGTCCCGTTCCTCGCTCGCGGGTACCCGGTTTATGTCGACGCCCTCCTCTTCGGCGAGCTTCCGGGTCGCGGGCGCGGCGAGCGTCCGGTCGCGATCCGCCGATTCGAGCTCGGCAGCCCCGGACCGCGTCGCCGTCTCGTCCGCGCCCTCGCCGGTCTTTCGGGTCGCGGACTTCAGCCCCTCGTCGAGCTGTTTCGGCCCCGTCGTCGCTTCCTCGTCGCCACCCTCGGCGGCCTCGCGCACGTCCCGTTCGGTGACCCGCCCGCTCGGACCCGACCCCGAGAGACTCGAAATATCGACGCCGAGTTCGCGGGCCAGCCGCCGGACGTTCGGCGGGGCGAACGTCCGTCCGGCGGGCGTCTCGACCTCCTCGCCGTCGCCGATGTCCGCGGCCTCCTCGCTGACCTGCTCCTGGGACGTGGTCGGCTCCTCTTTCTCGGCGCTCTCGGTCGTCTCCTCCTCGGCTTCGCCCTCCACGTCGAACGTGATGATGACATTCCCGACCGGGACCACTTCACCCTCGTCGGCGAGGATCTCCCGAACCGAGCCGTTGACCGGCGAGGGGACTTCTACCACTGCTTTGTCGGTCTCGACCTCGGCGACGGGCTGGTCCTCGCTCACCTCTTCGCCCTCCGAGACCAGCCACTGGACGATCTCGCCCTCGGCGACCCCCTCGCCGACGTCGGGCAGCTTGAACTCGCGGACCATCAGAACTCCACGGCCTCCCTGATGCCCTCCTCGATCCGGGTCGGCTCGGGCAGGTAGTAGTCCTCCAGTGCGTAGAGCGGAAACGGCACGTCGAAGCCGGTGATCCGTTTGACGGGCGCTTCCTGGTAGAGCAGCGCCTCTTCCTGAATGGTCGCGGCGATCTCGGCACCCAGTCCCGCCGTCTTGGGTGCCTCGTGGACCACCGCCGCCCGCCCGGTCTTTCTGAAGGAATCGAGGATCGCCTCCTCGTCGAGCGGCGAGAGCGTCCGGAGGTCGACGACCTCGACGCTTATCTCGCCCTCGAGGTTCTCAGCCGCGCTCAGCGTCGGGCGGGTCATCGCGCCCCACGTGAACACCGAGACGTCCGAGCCTTCGCGGCGGACCGCGGCCTCGCCCAGCGACACCTCGTAGCTCTCGTCGGGCACTTCCTCCCTGAACGCCCGGTAGATCAGCTTCGGTTCGAGGAACACGACGGGATCCGGATCGCGGATCGCGCTCGTGAGCAGGCCCTTGGTGTCGTATGGCGTGCTCGGGACCACCACTTTGAGCCCCGGTTCGTGGACGTAGAACGCCTCCTTGGACTCGGAGTGGTGTTCGGGCGCGCGGATCCCGCCGCCGTAGGGCGCTCGCAGCGTCATCGGGCAGGTGTAGCGTCCGCGCGAGCGGGTCCGGAGTCGCCCCATGTGCGAGACGATCTGGTCGAACGCGGGGTACATGAAGCCCGAGAACTGGATCTCCGGCACCGGTTTCAGCCCGTAGGCGGCCATCCCGATCGCGGTGCCGACGATCCCCGATTCGGCGAGCGGGGTGTCGATCACGCGATCCTCGCCGAACTCGTCGTACAGGCCCTCGGTCGCGCGGAAGACGCCGCCGTTCTTGCCGACGTCCTCGCCCATGACGAGCACCCGATCGTCCTCGTTCATCTCGTCGCGCAGGCCGTCGCGCACCGCCTGCACGAGCGTGAGGTTCTGCGTCTCTCCTCGTTCCTCCATAGCCTGACTC
>JAWARX010000408.1:0-3990 GCA_038893155.1 Halalkalicoccus sp. | reverse complement strand
CTCGAGGGGCTGCGCGATCTCGGCAACACGCTGATCGTCGTCGAACACGACGAGGAGACGATGCGCCGGGCGGACACCATCGTCGACATGGGGCCCGGCCCCGGAAAGCGCGGCGGCGAGGTCGTCGCACAGGGCGACTTCGAGGCGATCTGTGCGGCCGACGAATCGATCACCGGCGAGTACCTCTCGGGTCGAAAGCGGATTCCGGTGCCCGACGAGCGCCGAACGTTCGACGAGACGCTGACGATCAGGGGTGCGCGCCAGCACAACCTGAAGGACCTCGACGTGGAGATTCCGGTGGGTGCCTTCACGGCGATCACGGGCGTTTCTGGCTCCGGAAAGTCCACCCTGATGTACGAGATCCTGTACAAAGCGCTCGCCCGGCGGATGAACGACAACACCAGCGTCGACCCGGGCGAGCACGACGACGTCGAGGGCATCGAGCACATCGAGAAGGTCCGCCTGATCGACCAGTCTCCGATCGGTCGGACCCCGCGCTCGAACCCCGCGACGTACACCGGCGTCTTCGACTACGTCCGCGAACTGTTCGCCGAAACCAGCCTCGCGAAGCAACGGGGCTACGAGAAGGGGCGATTTTCGTTCAACGTCAAGGGCGGGCGCTGCGAGGAGTGTGGCGGGCAAGGTACCGTAAAGATCGAGATGAACTTCCTCTCGGACGTCTACGTGCCCTGTGAGGCCTGCGGCGGCTCGCGGTACAACGACGCGACGCTGGACGTCGAGTACAAGGACAAAACGATCGCGGACGTCCTGGAGATGAGCGTCGAGGAGGCGCTCGACTTCTTCGATCACGACACCCGGCTCACGAGCCGCCTCCAGCTCCTCTCGGACGTCGGGCTGGACTACATGCGTCTGGGCCAGCCCTCGACGACGCTTTCGGGAGGTGAAGCCCAGCGGATCAAGCTCGCGGAAGAGCTCGGAAAGCGCGACACGGGCGACACGCTCTACTTGCTCGACGAGCCGACGACGGGACTGCACTCGGAGGACGAGCGCAAACTGATCGACGTCCTCCAGCGGCTGGTCGACGGCGGCAATTCGGTGGTGGTGGTCGAACACGAACTCGACCTCGTGAAGAACGCCGACCACATCGTCGACCTCGGTCCCGAGGGCGGCGAAAACGGGGGCGAGATCGTCGCCGAGGGCACGCCCGAGGAGGTCGCCGAGATCGAGGCCTCGCACACGGGTCGCTACCTGCGCGATCTCCTCCCGGCGGTCGACATCGAGGGGCCGCGGGCAGACGAGCGAAAACCCGCAATCGCCGACGACTAATCCTCGCCCACCTCGTCGATCGGGCGCTCGGCGCGTCGGACCTCCGTTATCACTACTGGAGCGGATGGCGAGCAGTCGTCGACGAGTCCGATTTCGGGCCACGATTCCGGAGATCGAGGTCGGCGTTCGAGCGCGCGAGCGGGCCCGACGGTCGAGGGAACCGTCCGACCCTGAGAGGGCGAGAGCTATCCGTGCCCGTGGCCTAGCCGCTGGCATGGCGCGACTCCATCTGGCGACCGGGAAGAGCCTGCTGATCGCGAACGAGCGCGAGGATGGCTGGGCAGTCCAGCGCACGCTTACCGACCGCAGCCCGCAGTGCGTCGCGGCGTCGCCCGACGCCCCCGAGCGGGTTTTCGTCGGTACCGTCGACTCCGGCCTCTTTCGACGCACGTCCGGGAGCGAGTTCGAATCCATCGCCGGGTCGATCGAGCCCGACCGGATCACGAGCGTCGCGGTCAGCCCGCACGACCCCGAGGAGGCGTGGGTCGGCACCGAACCCAGCGCCGTCTACCGCTCGCGGGACGGCGGCGATAGCTGGGTGGAGATCGATGGAGTCACCGACCAGCCCTCCGAGCCGGAGTGGTACTTCCCGCCCAGACCCGACACGCACCACGTCCGGTGGATCGAACCCGACCCCCACGACTTCGATAGGGTGTACGTCGGGATCGAACTCGGTGCGCTCCTCCTGACCGAGGACGGCGGCGAAACCTGGCGCGAGCGCCCGCCCGGCTCGCGACGGGACAACCACTCGCTGGCGACCCATCCGGACGACCCCGGGCGGGTCTATTCGGCGGCGGGCGACGGCTACGCCGAGAGCCGGGACGGTGGGAGCTCCTGGAGCCACCCACAGGAGGGGCTGGACCACCGCTACTGCTGGAGCGTGCAGCCCGACCCCGCCGACGCCGACACCGTCCTCGTTTCGAGCGCGAGCGGGGCGCGCTCGGCCCACAGCATCGAAACGGCAGAGTCGTACGTCTATCGAAAGCGCGCCGGGCGGTGGGAGCGCCTCGACGGCCGCGGGCTCCCCATGGGCGAGGGGAGCGTCCGGGCGGTGCTGGCCACCCACGAGGGGGAGTTCTACGCCGCGAACGATCGGGGACTCTTTCGCTCGACCGACGCGGGCGATTCGTGGAAGCGTCTCGATATCGAACTCCCGGGGGACCGCCCGGTTCCACGAGGGCTGGCGGTCGTCTGAAAACACGGGCTGTGACCGGGAAGGTATTTAGCCGACGCTCCGGTAGCCCAACGTGATGTACGACTTCGTCGTGGTCGGGGCGGGTCCGGCCGGGTCCCGCTTCGCCCGCCGCGCCACGGAGGCGGGCTACGACGTGCTCGCGCTCGAAGGGGGTCGGATCGGCGAGCCGCTGGCCTGTTCGGGCCACGTCAGCACCGACGTCTGGGAGTACACGACCGACGGCGCGCGCGAAGAGCTGCTCCAGAACGAGATCCGCGGCGCGCGATTCCACCTCGACGGGCCCGGCAGCGAGGCCTACCCGTTCTACCGCGAGGAGCCGGTCTCGAACGTGATCGACCGCGTAGGCCTCGACAGACACCTCGCGGCGGCCGCCCGCGAGGCCGGCGCGGACCTGCGAGAGAGCCACACCGTCACCGGGGTCCACGAGGAGGACGATCACGTCCTGATCGAAGCGAGCACGCCCGACGGCTCCGCCGAGTTCCGCGGGCGGATGGTCGCGGGCTGTGACGGGCCGGTTTCGAGAACCCGCCGCGATCTGGGGATCGACGAACCCGACGAACTACTCCACGGCGTGCTGGGGTTCGAACCCGCCGCGGATCACGCCGAGTTCGTCGACGTCCACCTCACCGCGCCCCGGTTTTTCGCCTGGCGGATCCCGCGGGGCGAGGCCGGCGTCGAGTACGGGCTGGCTGCCCCGCCGGGACGGGAGGTCAGGGAGCTGTTCGAGGGGTTCACCGCTGGCTACGACGCCGAGACGGAGAACGTCTGCTCGGGGATGATCCCCATCGGTCCGCCCGGCCGGGTCACGAGCGAGCGCGGCTTTCTCATCGGGGACGCCGCCGCCCAGACCAAGCCCTTCACCGGCGGCGGCATCCTCTACGGCATGACCGCCGCCGACCACGCCGCAGAACGGATCGACCCCGACGAGCCGCGGAGCCTCGCGGCCTACGAGAAGGCGTGGCGCGCTGATCTGGCCCGCGAGATCCGGATGGGCCACTGGCTCAGGCGGGCGTACTCGCTGCCCGAACCGGTTCAGAAAGCGGGGCTGGGCGCGCTCTCGGGCGAGATCGGCGTCCATATGGACCGGCCGAGTTCGCTCTTTTCGCGCGCGCAACTGAAAGCGCTGCTCTCGCGGTCCTAGTAGCGCGGGATCCGCGCCGAGCGCCCGCTGCCCTCGACGAACGGCAGTTCGCTCACGGTGGCGGCCACCGCCTCGTCGTCGACCTCGACCGCCACCTCCTCGCGCTCCAGTCCGAACTCCACGAGCGCAAAGGCGATCGGTTCGCCCATCGAGGGGCTCTCGACCGCCCGGGTCACCTCGCCGACTTCGCTCCTCTCCGCACCCGCCTCGGCGTCGAACACCGCCGCGCCCGCGTCCGGGAGTTTCTCACACCGCAGGCCCACGAGTCGCTGGCTCGGCCGACCCCGGTTTTCGACGCGGCTGATGACTTCCTGGCCGATGAAGCAGCCCTTGTGGAAGTCGATGCCGTTGAGGACATCCATGTCCG
>JAWARX010000407.1:0-4344 GCA_038893155.1 Halalkalicoccus sp. | reverse complement strand
CGCGCGCGCGCCGACTCCGACGCCGGCGCGGCGCGCCCCCCCCGCCCGGCGGCCGCCCGGCTCGCCCGGGACCTGCGCGGGTCCGGGAACGTCGTCGAGACCGATCTCTCGGATCGCAGCTTCGGCGCGCAGATGAACTACGCCGACTCGATCGACGCCGAAACGGTCGTGATCGTCGGCGAGCGCGATCTGGAAAGCGGCGAGGTCACGGTGAAGGATATGGCCTCGGGCGAGCAGACGACGGCTCCGGTCGAGTCGTTCCCCGGTTCCGACCGGCCGACGTACGACGACCTCGCGTAGGCGCACTCGCCGGGTCAGGGAGTTTTGGTTCCCGCCCGCGTAGCCGCGCGTCATGACGACCCGCCCGAACGTCTGTCTGATCCACTGTCACGACCTCGGGCAGTACCTCGGCTGTTACGGCGCCGCCGTGGACACCCCACGGATCGACCGCCTGGCGGGCGAGGGCGCGCTGTTCGAGAACCACTTTACGACCGCGCCCCAGTGCTCGCCGAGCCGGGCGAGCCTCATGACCGGTCGACACCCCCACGAGAACGGGCTGATGGGGCTCGCCCACGGTAACTGGGAGCTCCACGACGAGGAGCGCTGTCTCCCCGAGTACCTCTCGGAAGCGGGCTACGACGCCCACCTGTTCGGCCTCCAGCACCTCACGGAGTACCCCGAGCGGCTGGGCTACGACGAGATCCACCCCGAGGGCGTGCTCTCGCCCGAGGCCTCGCCCGCGATCCACGAGGTCGACCGCGCCCGCGAGGTCAGCGAGACGTTCGCCGACTGTGTCGACGATCTCGCCGATGGCGACCCCTTTTTCGCCTCGATCGGCTTCTTCGAACTCCACCGGATCGAGAACGACGAGGGCGTGTTCGTCTTCGAGGACGACCGGTACGAGTCGGCCGACCCCGAGACGGTCGAACCGCTCCCCTCTCTCCCCGACGCCCCCGGCGTCCGGCGGGATCTGGCCGACGCGCGGGGGATGCTCCGGGCGATCGACGAGGGGGTCGGGACCGTGCTGGACGCCATCGAGACGGCCGGGCTCGGAGAGGAGACGCTCGTGGTCTTTACGACCGAACACGGGCTGGCGATGCCCCGGGCGAAAGGCACGGTCTACGACCCCGGCATCGAGGGCGTCCTCCTGCTTCGCTATCCGGGGGCGATCGACGACGGCGCTCGCTACCCCGAACTCGTCAGCAACGTCGACGTGCTGCCGACGCTGCTGGAGCTGGTCGACGAACCGGTTCCGGACGTGATCTCGGGTCGGAGCTTCCGCTCGCTGCTCGACGGCGGGGAGAGGCACCGAAACGAGCTGTTCGCGGGGATGACGTGGCACGACACCTACAACCCGACCCGGGCGATCCGTACTCGGCGGTTCAAGTACGTCAGGAACTTCTGGCACCTTCCCGAAGTGTACATGAGCAACGACGTGATCCACAGCCCAGCCGGCGAGGAGGTGCGCACGGAGTTCGACCGGCCCACCCGGCCCTACGAGCAGCTGTACGATCTGGAGGCCGACCCCGACGAGACCGAGAACGTCGCCGGGGACACGAACTACCGCGAAGTCACCGCGGACCTGCGCGAACAGCTGCGCGAGTGGATGGAGGCAACCGAGGACCCCCTCCTGGCGGGGCCGGTGCCGCCGGGCGACTTCGAGGAGATCATGTCGTGGCCGCCCGAGTAGCGAGTGTGCGCGCCTTCCGGATCGCCTACGATGGCGTGGCGTACCACGGCTTTCAGCGCCAGCCCGACGTCGGAACCGTCGAGGGCAGGCTGTTTCGCGCCCTCGACCGGCTCGGAGTCTCCGACGGGGGGAAACCCGCCGGCTACTCCGCCGCGGGACGGACCGACGCGGGGGTCTCCGCGCTCTCCCAGACGGTCGCGTTCGAGGCCCCCGACTGGCTCACCCCGGCCGCGATGAACAGCGAACTACCAGGTGACGTTCGGGCGTGGGCGAGCGCTGACGCCGACACAGAGAGGTTCCACGCCCAGTACGACGCCATCTCACGGGAGTACACGTACTACCTCCACGCGCCGGAGGCGACGGTCGAGGACGATCGAGCGCGAGCGGTCCTCGATCGCCTTTCGGGCAGGAACGACTTCCACAACCTTACGTCGGACTCGGGCGAGACGATCCGGACGATCCGCGAGACACGCCTCGACCGCGAGGGCGACTTCGCCGTGATCACGCTCCGCGCGGGCGGGTTCCTCAGACAGCTCGCGCGCCGGATCGTCTCGCTTCTCGCGAGCGTGGGCCGGGGCGAGCGCGACCTCGACTTCGTCGATCGGGTGCTCTCGGCCGAACGGCTCGACGGACCCGAGGGTATCGCGCCGGCCCCACCCGAGCCGCTGGTTCTCACCGACGTCGCCTACGATCTCGACTTCGAGATCGACGAGCGTGCGGCCGAAAGCGCCCGCGCGATCTTCGAGCGGAAACGGGTCGACCGCGAGGCGCGATCGCGGGTCGCCGGAGCGATCGAGGGCGGGGTCGGGCGAAGCTGACCGACGCGGTCGGAGCCCTCACGATCGCGACGGGCGCTCGTCCGCCGAGCGGTCCCGATCCGGGCGGTCGTGTTCGACGCAGGCCCGCCGGACGGGGTCGGGAATCGGAATCGGTCGTTCGGCGTCGGTGGGCCGGACGAGCTGCCCCTCGACCTGGAGCGCCACGAGGTCGGCCGGCTCGTCGCCCGAGCCGAAGTGATAGAGGAACTGGCGGTGGCGGTCGTCGATGGCCAGCACCGTCACGCGCGGCGGTTCGGACGGCGGGGAGACGTCGACGGTCGCGACGACGGCGAGTTCGCCCGCGGGACTCACACAGCCGGACGAACACCGCGGGCAGCGTCCGGGATGGTGACCGCGGCCGAGATAGACGTACTCGTGACCGCAGGCGTAACACAGCGGTCGCTGTGCGCCCGTCATGGCCCCTCTCGATCGGTCACCTCCAGGACCTCCCGATACCGGTTCCGGATCGTGACCTCGCTCACGTTCGCGACGTCGGAGATGTGGTGCTGGGTCAGCCCCTCGCCGGTCAGCCGCGCGGCGGCGTAGAGCGCGCTGGCTGCGATGCCGACGGGGTGTTTGCCGCTGTGGAGTCCCTCTCGAACCACCGCCTCGACCAGCTCCCGCGCGCGCCGCTCGGTCTCGGGTGCACAGTCGAGTTCGGAGGCGAACCGACCGATGTACTCGATCGGGTTCGTCGGCGGGACCTCGAGGCCGAGCTCGGAGGCCAGGTACCGGTAGGTTCGCTTGATCTCCAGGTCGCCGACCCGGCTCACCGCGGCGAGCTCGTCGACCGAACGGGTGACCGCTTCCAGCCGGGCGGCGGCGTACAGCGCCGCCGTCGCCACCCCTTCGATCGACCGGCTGACGAGGAGGTCCGCCTTCAGCGCCCGGCGGTAGATGACGCTGGCGGTCTCGCGGACGGGCCTCGGGAGCCCGAGCGCGGAGGCCATTCGGTCGATCTCCCCGAGCGCGTACTTGAGGTTGCGATCGTGGGCGTCCTGCGTGCGAAACCGCTCGTCCCAGGTCCGAAGACGGCCGAGACGCTCGCGCTTCCGGGCGTCGAAACCGTTGCCGTGTGCGTCCCGGTTCTGCCAGCCGATGATCGTCGAGAGCCCCTTGTCGTGCATCAACGGCGTCGTCGGCGCCCCCACCCGAGACCGCTCGCGACGTTCGGCCGAGTCGAACGCCCGCCACTCCGGACCGGGATCGATCTCCCGCTCGTCGACCACGAGCCCGCAGTCGGCACAGACCCGTTCGCCCGTCTCGTCTCCGCCGACGATCCCCCCGTCACACTCCGGGCAGCGGTCCGGAAGTCGGGACCCGCTACCGGTTTCGGCCGACTGGGACCGGCTCTCGTCGGCCGGTGTGTCGTTCGGCATCGTCCTCACCTCGAATCGGTCCGGCCGACCGGCGGCGGGTCTCGGACACCACCCCCATGCGAACCCTCACTGACGGCCGTCGGCCCCGATCCGATCCGCTCCAATACGTTATGTGCCATCATACCATAACTTCGTGGCCCGTTCGGCGTAAACGTTGCTAGTTTATTAATTTCCGTTATAGATAGAACGTAACTGGTACTGGTTACTTCTCGGCTTCGCTCGTCAGAGAGATGTCGTATCCGGCTTGAGACCTGTGGCGTGGCGTCGGTCTCCCGGTCGGAGCGCTGTCGGTCGCCGTCCGCTACGTCGGCTGCACACCGGCGGCCGCCTCCTCGTCGTTCGGATCGCCCGTCGGGAGACCGATCACTCCCAGTGAGCGGGCCAGACCTCGGCGGCGCGCATCCCGGCTTCGGCGTCGCTTTCCCGTAACTGCCCGTCGACTGCCCCCTCCTCAATC
>JAWARX010000406.1:0-4826 GCA_038893155.1 Halalkalicoccus sp. | reverse complement strand
GGCGTTCTCGCGCTGTTGTTCTCCTTCGTCGGCTCGGCGACGCCGATCGACGATCGGGAACTCGGATCCGGCCGGATCGCGATCGGCGCGCTCACGATCGTCCTCGGGCTGCTCTGTTTCACGCCCGTTCCGATCCGAATCGTCGGCTGAACCGCCTCACCCGTGCGTGTAGCCCCGATCCGGCAACGGATCGCCGTCCATCTCGACGCCGCCCTCGGTGACCTCGCCGACGACCGTCATCGGGGTCGCCGAGGACGCCTCGACCGTCGAGACGCGCTCTTCGGGCATCGTCGCGACGAGTTCGAAGTCCTCGCCGAAGAAGACCCCTCGCTCGATCGGGTTCTCGGCCACCTCTGCGAGCGACCCGTCGACCGGGAGGCGATCGCTCTCGATCGAAAAGCCACAGTCGCTGGCTTCCGCGAGCTGGTGGAGCGAGCGCGAGAGGCCGTCGCTCGAATCCATCATCGCGCTGGCGTGGGGCGCGAGGGCGCGGCCCGCGGCGATCCGCGGCTCGAACCGAAAGAGATCGTTGGCCCGCTCGCGCTCGCCGTCCTCGAACAGCGAGAGGGCCGCGGCGCTGCGTCCGAGCGTGCCCGTGACGCAGACGGCGTCGCCCGGCTTCGCGCCCGAGCGGTAGACCGGCTCCTCGCAGGTGCCGACCGCGGTCGTCGCGACGGTGAACTCCGCGTGGCTGTCGAGGTCCCCGCCGACGTACGCGCCGCCGACGAGGTCACAGACCTCGCGTGCGCCCGCGACGAACTCGCGAATCGCATCCTCGCGAAACTCGGGGGCCGCGTAGACCGCGAGCGCCGCCGTGGCCGCCCCGCCCATCGCGGCGATATCCGAAAACGACGCGCCGACGGCCCGCCAGCCGGCGGTGTAGCGGGTGGTTCCCGCGGGGAAGTCGGTCGCCTCGTGGAGCATGTCGGTCGTGAGCACGAGCCCCTCGATCACGGCGGCGTCGTCGCCCGCGTGATCGAGGGTCCCCGAGAGCATCCGAAGGGCGGCCCGTTCGTCCATACGAACCCATCCGACGGGCGGCGCAAAAACGGCCCGGTCGGCGTCGGACAACGACGCTTTTAAACACGCAAACGTCGAACGGCGGGTAATGACGACGTTCTACGACGTGCCCGCCGAGGCACTCATCGAGGAGCTGTCCGATCGGCTCGCCGATCGCATCGAACCGCCGGAGTGGGCGGCCTACGCAAAAAGCGGGGCCGGCCGCGAACTGCCCCCCGAGCAGGAGGACTTCTGGACGGTCCGCGCGGCGAGCCTGCTCCGGAAGGTCGCCGTCGACGGCCCCGTGGGCGTCGAGCGGCTCGCGACCCACTACGGCGACGCGAAACGCGGCTCGAACCGCTACACCGTCGCGCCGCCGAAGCAGACCGACGGCAGCGACAACGTCATCCGCACCATCCTCCAGCAGCTCGAAGACGAGGGGCTCGTCTCCCAGCAGGGCGACGCCGGGCGCGTGCTGACCCCGGAGGGTCGGAGCCTGCTCGACGAGACCGCGGGCGAGGTCCTCTCGTCGATCACCGACGAGCGCCCCGAGCTCGAACGCTACGCCTGAGTCGGTCGGATCGCTGCTCTCCGTAATCGTTTTGTCGCCCGCATAGATAGTCGTAGGCATGAGTGATCCCGACGAAGAGCGCTTGGAGGAGCTTCGCCAGAAGAAGCTCGAACAGCTACAGGACCAGCAGGAAGGCGGCGGCCAGTCCGAGGAAGCCCAGAAACAGGCCCAGCAGCAGGCCGACGCTCAGAAGAAGGCCATGTTGCGACAGCACCTGACCGACGGGGCCAGAAAGCGGCTCAACTCCGTTCGCATGAGCAAACCGGAGTTCGCAGACCAGGTCGAACGGCAGGTGCTCGCGCTCGCTCAGAGCGGGCGGATTCAGGGCAAGATCGACGAGGAGAAGATGAAAGCGCTGCTACAAGAGCTGACGCCCGACCGGAAGAGCTTCGACATCAAGCGGCGCTGAGATCGAAATGGAGCTCGGACTGTTGTACAGCGCCGGCAAAGACTCCTCGCTCGCCGCCCTGTTGCTCGATTCGTTCTACGACGTAACCCTCGTTACCGCCACGTTCGGCGTCACGGACGACTGGCGACACGCGAAGCGAACCGCCGAGTCGGCGGGCTTTCCCTTCGAGCGCCTCGACCTCGACCCCGAAGTCGCATCCGAGGCCGTCGACCAGCTACAGGCCGACGGCTTTCCCCGGAACGCGATCCAGACCGTCCACCGCCACGCGCTCGAACGGCTCGCAAACGAGGGCTTCGTGGCGATCGCCGACGGCACCCGACGGGACGACCGGGTCCCCTCCGTCTCGCGGGCACAGGCCCAGAGCCTGGAGGACCGCCACGAGGTCGATTACATCGCGCCGCTGTCGGGGTTCGGGCGGAGCGCGGTCGACCGGCTCGTCGCGGCGCATCTCGACGTCGAGTCCGGCCCCAGCGAGGAGATCTCGCGGGCGGACTACGAGGCCGAGCTCCAGGCGCTGCTTGCCGAACGCGCCGGTGACGAGGCCGTCTCGGAGACGTTCCCGGCCCACGAACAGACCTACGTCACCGGGTTTCGGTGAGCCTCGCGATAACGAACGGTTCATTGCGCGGCCCGGCGGACCCCCGCTATGGATCTCGGGCTTCTCGCGAGCGTTCTCGCGGCCTTCCTGTGGGGAAGCTATCTGTTCGCGCTCAAGCGCTACTTTTCGGGCTACTCCGCGAGCGTGATCGTCGTCGTCGTTCACACGATCGCCATCGCGCTGTACGCCCCGATCGCGGCGACGACGCTCCCCCGAGAAGCGCTCGGGGGTCTCGTCGCCGGCGGGCCCGGACTCGCGGTGATCGTCGTCGCGAACTCGCTCGCGTTCATCGCGTTCATCCGCGCGATCGAGACCGGCGAGATCTCGTACGTCGCCCCCATCAGCAAGATCGTCCCCGTCTTCGTCCTCCCCATCGAGATCGTCCTGCTGGGGGCGTATCTGACGCCGCTTCAGCTTTCCGGCGTGGCGCTCGCGACGCTTGCGGTCTACGTCGCGAACTTCACCGGCGGATCGTTGCTCGATCCCATCCGGTACGCGCTTCGCTCGCGTGCGGCGGGCTTTGCGCTGTTGAGCGCGGCGCTCTACGCGGTCGGCGACGTGGGCCGGCGCGTCACGCTTCAGGAACTGGCGCTTCCCCCGGAACTGCTCGTTCTCGGTCTGCTAGGCGGGATGGCGGTCGTCCTCTTCCCGCAGGCCGCACGGACGTGGGACGGGGTCGGCGGGGACCTCCCGAAGTTCCTCGCGGCGGGCACGCTGGTCGCGGTCGCCGAGCATCTCACGGCGCTTGCCTTCTCGCTCGTGCCCGCGAGCATCGCCTCGCCGATCATCAACACGCAGGCGATCGTCGCCGTGATCCTCGGTGGCGTCCTCCTCAAGGAGGCCGCCTTTCGAACCCGGCTGGTCGCGGCCGTCCTCGCGGTGGTCGGCGTCACGCTCATCGCGCTGTGAGCAGCGCTATGTGGCTTCGCGCGCTACTGATCGTATGTCCGCCTCGCGCGGTTCGATCGGTCGGCTGGCGGTGCTCACGGTCGCGATCGTCCTGTTCGTCCCGCTCGTCTGGGTCGTGCTCGTCGTCCCGACGCTGAGTGCGCTCGGCGTCTCGACGGCGACGATGAATCGAGTCGGCTGGTTCGTGGCGCTCTGCGTCGCCGTCGGCGTGGGCTACGTCCTCTATCGGGACCTGCTCGGGCCCCGAGCAACCGCGGAGGGGACGGATCGAGCGGGGGAAAACGAGTAGAGAGGAACAGCTTCAAGCGCCCCTCTCTCAAAGGCCGGGTATGTACGAGCGGATCAAGGGATTTCGCGATTTCTACCCCGAGGAGATGCGAGCCCGGCGAGCGATGACCGATCAGCTAGAGGCGGTCGCCCGGCGCTACGGCTTCCGAGAGATCGGAACGCCCGCGCTCGAACGGACGCGGATGTACGCCGAGAAAAGCGGCGAGGAGATCGTCGAAGAACTCTTTCACTTCACCGATCGGGGCGGCCGGGAGGTGGCGATGACCCCCGAGCTCACGCCGACCGTGGCGCGGATGGTCGTCGCAAAGCAACAAGAGCTCTCGAAACCCATAAAGTGGTTTTCCACCCGTCCCTTCTGGCGGTACGAACAGGTCCAGCAGGGCCGCTTTCGGGAGTTCTACCAGACCAACGTCGACATCTTCGGCTCCGCTGAGCCCGAAGCCGACGCGGAGATCCTCGCGTACTGTGCCGACGCGCTCTCGGAACTCGGCCTCGAAAGCGAGGAGTTCGAGTTCCGCGTCTCACACCGGGACATCCTGGGCGGACTCCTCGAATCGTTCGACGCCGAGGTCGACACGCAGGCGGCGATTCGCGCGGTGGACAAGCGCGAGAAGATCGAGACCGGCGAGTACTACGCCCTGCTCTCGGACGCGGGGCTCGAAACCGCGGACGCAGAGCAGTTCGATACCCTGCTCTCGACCGGCGACCTCGACGACCTCGTCGACTTTGCGGGCACCGAGCGCGTCGAATCAGCAGTGCGAAACCTCGAAAACGTCCTTTCGGCCGCCGAGGACTTCGGCGCTCGCGAACACTGTACGATCTCGCTCGAAACCGCCCGCGGACTCGATTACTACACGGGCGTCGTCTTCGAGTGTTTCGACTCCGCGGGCGAGGTCTCTCGCTCCGTGTTCGGCGGCGGGCGCTACGACGACCTGATCGAGGGGTTCGGCGGCCAGCCCACGCCCGCGGTCGGCGTCGCCCCCGGCCACGAGACGCTCTCGCTCCTCTTAGAGCGAGCCGACGCCCGGCCCGCCGACGGTCCGGGAGCCGAC
>JAWARX010000405.1:0-8356 GCA_038893155.1 Halalkalicoccus sp. | reverse complement strand
ACACTGCACGTGTATTCCGTCCAATCTATAAATTTCCATTGTATTATCAGATGGATACATATACGGATCTACGGGGAAAAATAACACCAAGAACTATGATGGATCCTTGCCAAGGGGGTTGTGGTCCATGGCAAATGTAAACAGGCCGCAGGTGTCGGCCGAGGACCAGGAGACGTTGGTGCGGAACCTCGGTATCAGCACGTCGGCCGACGAAGAACTGACGATGGACGGGTTACGGCGCGCGGTCGACGCGAGCGCCGATCCCGAGTTCGCCTCGATGGGCGAGGCGATCCGCGAGGACCTGACCGGACGACTCGACGGCGAGTTGCTGGGTCGGGAGCTAGAGAAACTGGCAGAGCAGATCAGGCGGCTGCCGGAGGTCCGCGAGGCGGGCATCCCGGACGGGGAGTCCGAGCCGGAGGTGCTGTATCGTGCGGTCGTCGAGCCGGGCTGGGCGATCTACGACCACCTGGTCGAGACGGGCTTTTTCGACAGCGCCGAAGCGAACCTCCCGCGGTTTACCCCCGAGCACATCGAGCGGACGGCTCACGGGCTGATTCAGGCCGAACCGCTCGCCGCCGCGCTCGAGGAGTGTGGGTTCGACGAACGCGAGCAGACGGTGCTGGTGATGAACGTCGTCAACAACACCAACCGACTCGCGCGGTGGACGCCGACGAAGGACATCCCCGAGGAGGTGGAGTTCAACGTCGAGGACGTCCCGCCGCTCCAGCAGCGGGCGATGGGCGGGTCGCTGCTCTGGGTGAAGAACCTGGACATCCACCTCTGGCACAAGAAGTACCTGATCACCGACGAGATCCTCGACGACGGCTACTGGGACGTCAAGGCGATGCTCGGCGGGCTGTACGTCATGGCGACCGCCGCCCACGAGATCGCGACGGGCGAGTCGCTTTCGGACGAGGAGCTGGCCGCGGCGCTCTCTGCGAGCACCGCGATCATGATCACCAACCAGGAGGAGATCGTCAAGGACATGTTCTGGATCACCGAGGAGATGCGAAAGCCGAGTACGCTGCGATAACACACATACAACAATGTCACTACAGGAAGACAGGGCGGTTCAGGCCGCCCAGGACACGGTCGTACGGGAGACGGACAACGGCTATCGGGTGCTCGGGGCACCGGAGAAGTCGGTCACACACCAACACGACATCGAGCGGATCCCCGAGAAGGAGATCACCCAGGAGATGCTCAGTGAGAGCGGGGAGAACCCCGAAGCCTGGCTGGTCTACGGCGGGAACTACGAACAGCACCGCCACACGACCTGCGAGATCATCACCCCCGAGAACGTCGCCGACCTCGAACTCGAGTACGAGCTGTCGGTCGGCGCCGGGTCGAGCATGGAGGGGACGCCGCTGATCGTGCCGGGCGATCCGCCGATCATGTACCAGTCCAACGGGCCGAACCACATCAAGGCGATCGACCCGCGGGAGGGCGAGGTACTCTGGAGCTACACGTACGCGGTGCCCAACGACGTGGTGCTCTGCTGTGACGACAACAACCGCGGACCCGCCGTCTACGAGGACAAGGTGTTCATGACGACGCTCGACTCGGGCGTCGTCGCGCTGGATCGCTACTCCGGCGAGGAGCAGTGGCACCACAGCCCCGCCGATCACGACCGCGGGTATTCGGCGACGTGGGCCCCGCAGGTTCACGAGGGCACCCTCTTTACGGGGAGCGCGGGCGGCGAGTACGGGGTGCGCGGGTTCCACACCGCCATCGACACCGAGACCGGCGAGGAGGTCTGGAGCACGCTGCTCTCGCCCGAGGAAGAATGGGTCGGCGACAGCATCAACCAGTCGGGGACGACCAACTGGATGGGCGCGACCGTCGACGAGAAGCGCGGCAAGCTCTACCTGCCGATGGGCAACCCCGGACCGGACTTCGACGGCTCGGTCCGGCCCGGACCCAACAGGAACAGCATCGGAACGCTGTGTCTGGACATCGAGACCGGCGAGATCGACTGGTTCCACCAGGAGTCGGCCCACGACGTCTGGGACTACGACTCGGCGATGCCCCGGATCGTCATCCGCGACGTCGAGGTGCGCGGGAAGGAACGCGACGTCGTCGTTTCGGTGGGGAAAACCGGCTGGCTCTACACCAACGACGTCGAGACCGGCGAGCTGCTGGTCCGCAGCGAGCCGCTGTGCCAGCAGCTCAACATGTTCCGCATGATCCCCCACATCGACGAGGGTCGGCGCATGCCATTCATGCCCGGCGGGATGGGCGGCAACGACTGGCAGCCCGGCAGCTACAACCCCGAGCTCGGCATCTCCTATCACAAGCTCCACAACTCCCCACAGGAGGCGTGGTGGCGCTTCGAGGAGTTCGAGGCCGGCAAGAAGTACTGGGGCGGCATCCTCGAGGACGAGACCGAGGCCGAACCCGAGGGCTACAACGGCCACATCAGCGTGATCACGGCCGTCAAGCCCCTGACCGGCGAGGTCGTCTGGCAGGACTGGATCGACAGCGACGTCTACCTCTGGGGCGGCTCGATGTCGACGAAGACCGGCCTGACATTCGCCGGCACGCAGAACGGTAACATGGTCGGCTACGACGGCGAGACCGGCGAACGGCTCTGGGAGTACGACGCCGGCGAGGCGCCGATCTCGGGCGACCCGATCAGCTGGTACGATCCGGGCACCGAAAAGCAGTACGTCGCGATCCAGGTCGGCGGCAGCGGCTGGCTCCGACGGGGCAAGCGCGACGACCGGCTGCTCGTCTTCTCGATGGAGGAGTAAGCCGACACCACGGACGATCTCGCGGAACGGAAGCGCCGTTTGCGGTCCGCGGGTCGGCCGCCTTCGGACGGTATCGAACCGGGACGCCAGCTTCGGACCGCGACCATCCCGAGACCGGCCGCTAAGCCGCCAGTTCATCCCGCTCGTTCGAGCGCTCATACGCGGATCTACTTCGGCACCCACACCAGCGGCGCGTTCCGCCACGCCCACCGTCCCTCGGGCTTCTCGACGACCGACCAGAAGCTCCGCGGCCAGGTCCCCAGCACCCGATGTATCCGCCGGTACGAGAGGACGCTCTCGCCTTCGAGCACCAGTTCGAACCGTTCGACCGGGTCGAACCGGCCGAGCGTCGATCCGGGCGTTAGGTCGCCAAAGCGCTCCTCGAAGTGTCGGCGTCCGAGTTCGCTGACGTATCCCAGGACGAGGTAGCCTCCCGGCGCGACCGCCTCGTAGAGGTTCCGGAGGGCGCGCTCGGTCTCCGGGACGTAACAGAGCGTACAGCACGAGAACACGACCTCGAACTCGCGTCCGGGCTCGAACGTCGGTAAGATCGTCCGCTCGAACCGAACGTTCTCGAAGGCGTCCTCGTCCAACGGGTCGTCGCCTTCCGATCCCGGAACCGACGCTCCCAGCGCTCGCTCTCGGTTCGCCTCGAGAACCGAACCGGCGGCGTCGTAGCCGACGATCGTCGTCTCGGGGTATCGGCGCGCCAGCTCGAACACCACCGCACCCGACCCACATCCCACGTCGGCGAACGATTCGGGTACGCCCTTTTCCTCGAAGAACGCGGGGAGGAGTTCGGGGGCGTGCTCCGCACCGGGGGACGCTCTCTCCCGTTCGTGTTCGCCCGACTCGCGCCAGAACGCGTCCCAGTCGATGGTCCGTTCGAACGTCATCTCCGTGAGCCCGCTCGAATCTCGGGCAGCAACCGGCTCAGAGACGACGATACGGACGGCCACACGAAAATGCGTCCCCGGTCGGCGTGGCTGGTGGCTGCGTGCGCGGGGAGCGGAGTCGGACCTCCGCAGAGCCGACGAACGGTGGTAGACGGCGAACCGACGGTCGATATCTACCACCGTCGAGTTTTACTATTGTATTTATGAATCCGTTCGGAGTATTGCATACTTTTATACTCTGAATTTGTGTGTGACTGACTACCGATGAAACGACGAAGCTTCATCGCGGCACTCGGTGCGTCGGGGGCGCTCGCCGCTCTCGGTAGCGGGGCCACGGTGGCAGCGAGCGGGGACGGGGACGTCCTCGACCGGGGGGTAAAGAACGTCATCGTACTGGTCGGCGACGGCATGGGCTTCGATCCGATCGAAGCGACTCGTTTCGTCCACGGCGATCTTACCATGCAGTCGATGACGTCGGTCGGCAAGGTCCGGACGGAACCGCGCGAGGGGCAGGTGACCGACTCGGGGGCAGCGGGGACCGCGCTCGCCACCGGGCTCCGGGCTCACGACGGCCAGATCAGCGTGTTCGGCCCCCTAGAGGGCGAGATGGACGAGGTGACGCCCCTCGTGACACAGCTTCACGCCGCCGCGGCGGTCGGGAAGAAAACGGGGCTCGTCACGACGACGACGATGACCCACGCGACGCCCGGGTCGTGGGGCGCGAACGTCCCCGACCGTGGTATGCAAGAGGTGATCGCCGACCACTACCTCGAGTACGAGATCGACGTCCTGCTCGGCGCGGGCGTGGACATCTGGTCCGACGACCAGCTCGATCGTGCGGAGGAGCTCGGCTACGAACTGCTCTACGACGCCGCGGATCTCGAGGCCGCCGGCGACGGAAAGCTCCTCGGGCTGTTCGACGAGGGACAGATGACGTACACCCTCGATCGCGACGACTCGTTCCCGTGGCTCGACGAGACGACCGCCGCGGCGCTCGACCGACTCGAGAACGACGAGGGCTTTTTCCTGATGGTCGAGGGAGGTCGCATCGATCACGCCAACCACCAGTGCGATCCGTGGACCAGCATCGCCGAGACCAAGGAGTTCGACGACGCCGTCGAAGTCGCACTCGAGTACGCCGAGGGGCGCGACGACACGCTCGTCGTCGTCACCTCCGACCACGAGTGTGGCGGATTTACGTGCGGTAACGACTACGGCAACGTCCTCGACCTCGAGAGCCTCGACGGCGGGACCGAGGGGAGCCTCGAATCGCTCGCGATACGGCTTCAAGAGGAGGACGATCCCGACATCGAGGCGGCGATCGAGGAGTACGTCGACTTCGACGGCGACCTCGACGACGGTGCTCTTGAGGAGATCCGGGAGGCGTACGACGACGGCGAGGCCGACTGGGGGCTCGATTCCGTCATCGGGCGGGCGGTCTCCCCGCACGTCGGGATCGGCTGGGGCGGGAAGATCCCCGACGACCTCATCACGAGCCACAGCGGTCCGTCGCAGCTCGCCGTCGCGTACGGCCCCGGCGTCGAGGAGGCGACCGGCAGCTGGTTCCACCTCGCCGACCTCTCCGCGACCGTCAGCGCGATCATGCTGTTCGGCGGCATCGTGGAACTCGGCGAGACCGACCGCGAGCGCTGGGAACGCCGGGTCTGTGATGAGGGGACCCGCGGGGTCGACGACGCGGTCGTCGCCCTCGAGTATCTCGGACCGGTCGACGACGAGGTGAGCCAAGCGCTCGATCTGAACGGCGACGGGGTCGTGGATCTGGGTGACGCACTCGAGATCGCCGGAGTCGAGAACGTCGAGGAGTTCCGCGGGCGGGGCGTTCAGCGGGACGGTCACGGTCGAATCGATCCGACGCCGTTTCTCACTGCCCACCGGTAACACATCGTTTGACCGGAGACGACGCGGCATTTCGGTTCCGTCGCCGCGACCGCAAGCGGGTGCGCCACGGACAGCCTGACTCGTCCGTGGCGGTCCAACCCGTTCCGCCTCACGCGTTCTCGACCGACGATCCGGTGTCCGACTTCGACGGCTCGGCGACGAGTACGACGTACGGCTCGCCCCCCCGCGTCCGCTCGACCCGTCTCACGCGTTCTACCGAGAACCCCGCCTCGACGACCAGTTCGCGCCAGTACGCCTCGGGATCGGTTTCGACCCCCTCGGGAACGATCGGGAGTTCCAGAACGCCCAGAACGCCCTCGGGGCGACAGACCCGTCGGATCTCGCGGAGCGCGCGCCCGTGGTCTCCGGCGGGCAGGTCGTGCAGGACGCGACAGGCGGTGACGACCTCCTGTGAGCCCGACGCCAGCGGCAGGCGCGCGACGTCGCCTCTCATGGGGTCGACGTCGATCCCCGCCTCGCGGGCGTTTCGCCGCGCGAGCAGCGGGGCGTTGCCGAGGATCACCCGGTTGTCGAAGACGTCCAGACCGATCACCGACGCCTCCGCCGGGAGGTGAGGCGCGAGCGCGACGAGCGACCGGCCGGTCCCGCAGCCGACGTCGAGGAGGCGGGTCGCCCCTTCCAGGGGGAGTTCGGCCGCGAGCGCGTCGTACTTGTAGCGTTCGAGCGCCCACGGCGGCGGGCGCAGCAGTTTCGAGCCGGCACGGATGGCGCGGACGACCACCGGCAGCGCCAGTGCGATGGCGAGTGCGAGAATCGAACGGGAGGGGGTCTTCCGCCACGCCATGCCGACCCCGAGAAACGCGACGACCCCTCCGAGCAGTCGCCGGAGCCGAGCGCGCCAGTGGTACAGTCCGAAGTAGTACACTACTCGACGCTGAGGCCGCCGTCGCTCCCCCGTGCCTCGGCGAACTCGACTTCGATCTCCAGTTCCCCCTCGCGTTTCTTCGAGAACTCGACTTCGACCTCGATCGGCTCGCGGTACTCGAAGGGGATCTCCCAGTCGCTGCCCGAGACGGTGATCGAGGTGTCGCTCTCGACCGCGTCGGCGAGGTTCCTGAGGAAGGCCGCGGTCTCCTCGCCCGAGAGGCGAACCTCCCGCTCGAAGAAGCCGCTCGTGATCGTCTTGCGCCCGTGGTCGCTCTTGTCCGGGAACTCGATGTCGCCTGCCATGGGTATAGGTATCAGTGGTCCTACTTAACTCCCGCCTTCGGATAGCGAGTAGCAACGACTATGTGGCGAGGTGCCAAACGACATATCGTGTCACTGATCGACGTGCTAGGGAGCACGCCGCGTCTGAAGATCATTCGCGAGCTCTCTCACGGTCCGCGGTACGTCTCGGAGCTCACCGAGGCCGTCGGAATGGACGGGAAAACCGCCGCCCACCACCTCTCGACGCTGGAGGAAAGCGGGATCGTCGAGCACTACCGACGGGGGAATCGAAAGTACTACCGGCTGATCCGGACGATCGAGCTCACCGTCGCCCCGCCCCCCGAGCGAACGTTCATCCTCCAGGCGAGAGAGCGGACCGACGCCCCGTCGACGGGGGACTGATAGCGTCGCCAACCGGATCGGTTCTCGCACTCGCCACGTCCACGTCGGTCGGGTAGTGAGCAGGAGATCGATGACTCTCCACGATACTCCCACGAGCCGGATCCGAGCCAAAAGTATATGGCAAATAGTGACAATTGTAATCACATGTCTTCAGCCGACGGGACAACGGTCGAGACGGACGGGGACGCGGAGACGACGGTGGACTACCAGATCGAGGAGTTGATCGACCGGCGCGCCGCGGAGCTCGAAGAACGGATCGGCGAACTCGAAACCGAGATCGAGGAGGTGGACAACTACGCCCGAATCAGCCTCGGCGAGCGGCGGGTCAAGGGTAACGAGGCGAACATCTCGGAGTTCTCGGAGTCGCTCACCGACTTCGCCGACCGGATGTTCACGAAGACGAACGCCCTCGAGAACCAGCTGGAGGTACAGACGCTGCTTCTGGCGCAGGTGCTGGAGGCGCTCGCGGAGGCCGACGGCGTCGAGGTGGACGTCTCGGACGTCAAGACGTATCAAGAGGACCAGATCGTTATAAGCGCCTCGGCCGACGACCGCCTCCAGAAGGCGATCGAGGCGCTGTCGGAGGACTGATGCATACGGACTGTCGGAGTCCCGTACCGGTATCGCTGACCCGCGGACGATCACCGGTCCATCGGTACAACAGTTCGTATCAGACCTCGCGGACACCGACGACGTTCTCCTGGAGGTAGTCCTCGAACATCGCGTTGTAGACCACCTTCACCTCCTGGCTTTTCGGGATCGACTGACAGCTCAGGTAGATGTTTCGCTTCTCGACCTCCTCGTCGGTGAGGATCAGGTCCATGTCCATTTTCACCTCCCCCTCGACGACGATCATCGTACAGTACGCACACGAGGCCGCCCGGCACTCGAAGGGCCACTTCTGGTCGGCGTCTTCGGCACCGTCGAGGATGTAGCGCGTGCCCCGGATCTCGAAGGTACCGTGGTCCTTCTCGTCGAGGTCCGCCCTCGCGGCCTTCTCGAAGAGGTCCTCGTCGTCGACGTCCCAGCCGTGGTCGGGGATCACCTCGTAGTTCAGGTACTCGATCTCGTAGACGGGCAGCTCCTCGGGATCCATGTCCGCAAGCCCGTCGCTTCGTTCGGCGTGAGCCGAGACGTCCCAGCCCGCATCCCGCATCTCTCGGAGCTCGTCGATCGAGAGGCGTCCGGGTTGATTGAGCGTCGGCGGGATCACGTTGAGAACGCCCTGCATGT
>JAWARX010000404.1:0-6609 GCA_038893155.1 Halalkalicoccus sp. | reverse complement strand
GACTGCAGTGGTGAGATATAGACCCAACGATGAACGTCCGCGATTTCACCTTCGACCACTACGGGCGGCTGCTCGATGCGGCGCTCGACAGTGGCTATACGTTCTACACCGTCGACGAGTACGTCCGCGGTGACGAACACGAATCCCCGCACATCGTCGTTCGCCACGACGTCGACCGGAAGATCGGGACGGCCCGCTCGATGGCGCGAGTCGAGGCCGAACGCGGCGTCCCGACGACCTACTACTTCCGGACCTCGACGTTCCGGCCCGACCTCGTGGCCGAGCGCCGAGACCTCGGCCACGAGGTCGGCTACCACTACGAGGACCTCGTCAAGACGCGCGGCGACTTCGAAGCGGCCCACGAGCGCTTTTCGAGGAACCTCACGAGCTTTCGAGAGCACGCCGATATCTCGACGATCTGCCCCCACGGCAGCCCGCTCTCGCCGCATCACAACCTCGATATGTGGCGTGGCGATCGAATGATCGAGGACTACGACCTCCTCGGCGAGGCGTATCTCTCGGTCGAGACCGCGAGCGACGATCCCGGGAAACCCTCGTACGTCTCGGATACGGGTCGGGACTGGGGAACCGCGGTCAGTGACTTCGGGCGGATCTCGACGACCGACGATCTGACCGCCGCGATCGAGTCCGATGCCTGCGAGCGCCTCTACCTGCTCGTTCACCCGGGTCGCTGGTCGCGTCACCCCGCAGAGCAGGCCCAGCGCGTGGCGTGGGATCTGGCCGCCGAGTTCGGGAAGACGGCCGCGAGAACCGCCCACTCGATCGGACGCGCGTCGGGCAACCGGGTCACCCGGGCGATGCGCGAGCGAGTATAAGCCCTTAACTCCACGCTTCGCGAACGACGTTCGATGAGCGATGACGGGGTGACGGCGTTCGTTCCGGGACACGTAACCGGGTTTTTCAGTAGCCATCCGAACGACGATTCGACGAAAGCGGGGTCGCGGGGGGCCGGGCTGACGCTCACCGACGGCGTCACCGTCCGCGTGACGCCCGCGGTCCGCACCCGGACGACGCTCGACGGAACCGAGATCGCCGTCGATCCCGTCGAACGGGTCTGTGAGGCGCTTTCGGTGTCGGCCCGGATCGAGGCGACGACGGACCTCCCCCTCGGTGCGGGCTTCGGCGTCTCGGGCGCGCTCGCGCTCGGAGCCGCCCTCGGAGCCAATCAGGCCTTCGAGCGGCGACTCTCGGAGAACGAGGTCGTCACGCTCGCGCACGCAGCGGAAGTCGAGTCGGGAACCGGGCTCGGCGACGTCGTCGCACAGGCCCGCGGGGGGATTCCGATCCGGCTCGAACCCGGTGGGCCCGAACACAACCGGCTCGACGGCGTGCCCGCGAGCGCGCGGATCGAGTATCTCTCCTTCGGCGACCTCTCGACCGAGTCGGTGCTCTCGGGCGACACCGCCGCCCTGAGCGACGCGGGGATGGAGTCGCTGTCGATACTGATCGAGGAGCCGACGCTTTCGACGCTCATGTACGCCTCGCGGCGCTTCGCCCGCGAGGCCGACCTGCTCACCGACCGGATCCGCGGGGTGATCGAGGAGGTCTCGGCGGCGGGCGGCGAGGCCTCGATGGCGATGCTCGGCCGGACCGTCTTCGCGCTCGACACCGGTCTCTCCGATGCGGGCTACGAACCGGCGGTCTGTCACACCCACGCGGCGGGCGCGAACATCCTCAGAGGGGGCGCAGCGGGGACGGCCCCGCTGGCGCACAACGCAGGCGATTTGTAACCCGCCCGCCGAGGGGAGGTATGACCGAGATCCCCGAGGACCACCCGCGTCACGACTCGCTCGTGACTCGACACCGGATCGAAGAGGGGGTGGACGCGGGCATCACGAGCCGACAGGGGCTGATCGCACAGGGCCGCGGCGAGGCGTTCGACTACCTGCTCGGCGAGCGAACGATCGAGAGCGCCGACGACGCCGCTCGCGTCGCGGCCGCACACCTCCTTTCTGCGCGCCATCCCGTCCTCTCGGTGAACGGCAACGTCGCCGCGCTCTGTCCCGGCGAGATGGTCGAACTGGCCGCGGTCGTCGGAGCCGACCTCGAAGTGAACCTCTTCGGACGCACCGACGAACGCGTGCGTGCGATCGCCGACCACCTTCGCGAACACGGTGCGAGCGAGATCAAGGGGCTCGCGGCCGACGCGCGCATTCCGAACCTCTCGCACGAGCGAGCGAAGGTCGACGCCGACGGGATCTACGACGCGGACGTGGTGGTCGTCCCCCTGGAGGACGGCGACCGGGCGGAAGCGCTCGGCGAGATGGGGAAAGTCGAGATCGTGATCGACCTCAATCCCCTCTCGCGGTCGGCGCGGGTCGCGACGGTGCCGGTCGTCGACAACGTCGTCAGGGCCGTCCCCACCATCACGCGCCACGCCCGCGCGCTCCGTGAGTCGGGTGCGGACCTCGACGCGATCGTCGAGGCGTTCGACGCGAACGCGGCGCTGGCGGCGGCCGAACGCGCGATCAGGACGCCCGCGCTCACCGACGACTCCGCTGGATCGCCGTCCTCAGGGCCGGACTGATCTGGGCGGCGATCTCGGCGTCGTCGGCGGTAAACGCGTCGGTCGCGTGGAGCGTCCCGGCGTACAGCGCGAAGACGACGACGGGAAGGACGCCGGCGACGAGAAGCGGGATGTCGATCAGCAGGACGACGACGGCCGCGCCGGCGGCCGCGGGGACACCGGCGAGCAGCACCTTCCCGAGGTCTCGGGTGAACGGGTGGACGCCGTGGTAGCGGTGGGCCTCCCAGACGGCCAGCAGGCCGTTTACCGTCAGCGCGCTCCCCGTGCCGATTGCCGCGCCCGTGATCCCGATTCGGGGGACGAGAAGGACGCTCACGCTCAGGTTGATAAAGAGGAGGACCGCCGTGTTGATGAACACGAGCCGCGAGTAGCCCAGTCCCTGCAGCAGGGTGCCGTCGGGCCCGCCGCAGGCGGCGCTTACCGTACAGCCGACCGCGAGGATCACGACCGCGACCGCCGCGACCGTATACTGGGGGGTGAAGACGACCGAGAGGTACGCGCTCGCGCCGAAGCTCACGACGAGCAACACCGGCAGCGTCAGCCCCGCGATCCACCGGGTCGCGGTCCGGTAGCGCGTGCGGACCTCGTCGGTGTTTTCCTTGCTCTCGGCGATCAGCGGCTTGAAGATCGGTCCGAGCGAACTCGAGAAGATCATCAGGTTCGCCGCCAGCGCGTAGCCGACGCGGTAGATCCCGACGTCTTCCGAGTCCGCGAAGTAGCCGATGACGAAATAATCGATCTGCCCGAGGAAGATGTAGATGATCCCCGCGAAAGCGAGCGGTACGGAGTACGACAGGAGCGGGCGCGAGGAGACGCGCGTGGTCCGTGCGTTGACGATCCGGGGGGCGTTTCGCAGGAGGAACACCATTCCCGCGACGATGGCGACGACCAGCCCGACGAGATACCCCCCGACGACGCCGAGCAGCCCATACCCGAAAAGCAGCAGGGCGGCCGTCGCGAGCAGGCGCACGGTCGGACGGATGACGTCGCGCATGTAGACCCGATACTTGAGCCGTTTGATCGCGCTGAAGCTCGCGAGCAGGGCGTTGTAGACGGCGAGAAACGGGATCGTCACGCTCAACACGAGCAACGCGACACGGAGCGACGGCTCCTCGAAGGCGTCGGCGAGCGTCCCCGACGCCAGTACGACCACCCCGGCGACGATCCCCGAGGAGAGCAAGACGAGCGAGAAGACGACGACGATCACCCCGCGAGCCTTGTCGTGTTCGCCGTCGCTCAGGTACTGGGGGACGAAGTAGTCGATCGCCTTGGGCAGCCCGAGGTTGCCGAACGCCTGGACGAACAGGATGATCGAGGTCGCGAGGATGAACAGGCCGTAGACCGAGGGGCTGACCAGCCGGGTGATCACCGCGATGATGAGAAAGCCAAAGAGCTTCCCGACGATGTTGCCGGCGAAGGTGATCGACCCCTCGCGGGCCATCGTCGCGGTCGACCGATCGCCGGCGTTCGCCGGTTCGTCCCGACTCGGCGTCGAGTCGTCCCGGCTCATCTATAGCTCGGTGCCGACTTCGAGTTCGTACTCCTCGATCGCCGCGGCCTGTTCCCCCACGCCCGGATACGTGACTTCGAACTCCCAGCGGTCCTCGTCGGGATCGATCTCGACCTGTTCGATCGTCGTATCGACCAGGTCGCCCTCGCCGTCGAAGAAGCCCGCGCGCACCTCGACGTAGCTGACCTCGACGTCCGCGATCGGGACGACGACGCCCCAGACCGAGACCGTCTCCTCGTCGGTGCCGACGTCGCGTCTGACCAGCAGGCTCTCGGCGATCTCGACGCGCTCGCCCTCCTCTGGCGGGTCGTCATCGGGATCGTCGTCCTCGTCTGGGTCGGGGTCGGTCGGCTCCTCGGGGATCGGCCCCCCGTTGCCGACACAGCCGGCGAGCGCGGGCGCAGCGAGTACCGACGCGAGCAGTTCCCGACGACGCATTGGGCGGGCTACGGGGGCCGCCCCCATATACACACCGAACCCCCCGACTAATGCGTCCGCGGCCCTACCGGGGACCATGCCAGACGAGCCCTTCCCGCGCGTCGCCTCGCCCCGCCTCGACGACGGCGGCTGGATCCTCGAGGAACGAACGAGCGAGCGGGTGTTCTCGCTGCCGACCGTCAGCGTCGAGGGCCACACCCTCCTCTACGAGCAGCCCGACCTCCGCGAGCGCGTCGGTGCCCTCGTCGCCGACGCCGACCTCCCGTGGCGCTTCTTCTTCGCGACCCGGCTCACGTTCAGTCCGCCGCTCGCGCCGGGGATCGGTCCGATGAGCGTCTTTCCGTCCGTGCTCGCAGAATCCCGACGGGAGTTCGTCGCCGACCTCCGAGCGCGCGGTTTCGAATCCGTCGAGCGCGGGCGAGCCCAGCGGATGCGCACGGACTCGGGCGACCGGGCCCGGCTCACGAAGTACGCCGCCCGGTTTCGAACCGACGATCTCGACGCGGCCGTCGAGGCGTGGTTCGGCGTCTGGGTTCACGACGGCGAGTTCCGGGTCGCGGGCGGCGCGTACCCGGTGGCCGGTCTGCCCGATACCGACCTCGATCCTCCGACGTACCGCGAGGAACTGCTCGACCTCCTCCGCAGCGTCGAGTAGCTCCGTTTCCGTTTCCGTTTCTCGCGCCCGTTCGATCCCGAGCGACCGCAACGCCTTTCAACTACTGCGTGGTACGACTGAGTGGTATGAGCGAGTACGACCAGTTCAGCGACGTCGGCGAGGCGGACGTAACGCGCGCGATCGGCCAGGAGTGGACCGAGGAGTTCATGGACTTCTCGGACTCGGACGTGATCGTCGTCGGTGGGGGTCCCTCGGGGCTGATGGCCGCCAAAGAGCTTGCGGAACGCGGCGTGAAGACGATGGTCGTCGAGAAGAACAACTACCTCGGCGGCGGGTTCTGGCTCGGGGGCTTCCTGATGAACAAAGTGACCGTGCGCCAGCCCGCACAGGACGTCCTCGACGATCTGGACGTCGAGTACAAGCCCGCGAGCGACACCGAGGGGCTGTACGTGGCGAACGGCCCCGAAGCGTGTTCGGGCCTGATCAAGGCCGCGTGTGACGCCGGCGCGAAGATGCAGAATATGACCGAGTTCACCGACATCGTGATCCGCGAGGACCACCGCGTGGGCGGGATCGTGATGAACTGGACGCCCGTACACGCCCTTCCGCGGGAGATCACCTGCGTCGATCCCATCGCCGTCGAGGCGGATCTGGTGATCGACGCGACGGGCCACGACGCGATGGCGATCAAGAAGCTCCACGAGCGGGGCGTCCTCGACGCGCCGGGCATCGGCGACGCCGCGGCGAATGCGACCGGGATGGATCAGACCGGCAACGATTCCTACGGCGCGCCGGGGCACGACTCGCCGGGGCACGACTCGATGTGGGTCGGCAAAAGCGAGGACGCCGTCGTCGAGCACACCGGCCTCGCTCACGAGGGCCTGATCGTGACGGGGATGGCGACCGCGACGACCTACGGCCTTCCGCGGATGGGTCCGACCTTCGGCGCGATGCTCTTATCAGGTAAGCGCGCCGCACAGGCCGCGCTCGACGAACTCGACGTGGACGCCGACCCGGTCGAACTAACGGATCGGCAGGCCGCCGCGGCGTCGGGCGACGACTGAGCGTTTCAGCCGCTTTTCGATCCCCGTTCGTCCTGCCGGACCGGACTCGCCCTGATGGCGGTTCCCGTCCCCGCCATCCTCGCCTCGGGATCCTCCGACGGCGCTGATCGCCGATCCGTCCGGAACTGTTTCACCGGATGGTACCACTACTTACTGGCATGACCGTCGAACGACTCACGCTGTATCGTGCGCCGACCACCGTCTGTGACGTAAGGGAGATCGCCGACTGGCTCGACGGGCGCGCCGAGTGCGAGGTCGAGGTCCGCGAGCGCTTTCTCGATCTCTACGGCCACAAGGAGCTGGCCGAACGCTTCGCCGAGGCGCGGGTGCTCGGTCCCCACGACCGGGAGACCGGCAACGCGATGCTCGGGATCGTCCGCTACGAGGAGCGCGCGCTGGCGAACCCCGCGCGGGCGGGTGGCGTGCGGTGCGA
>JAWARX010000403.1:0-2986 GCA_038893155.1 Halalkalicoccus sp. | reverse complement strand
GGCCCGTCGCCCGACCACCGCCGGTGGCTCCTCGCCAGCCGGCCCCGTCGCCGTGCCGCCCGGCGGAACGGCTTCCGGGACCTCTCGGGCTCCGGGCTCGGGCACCGGCTCCGCACCGTCGGTCGGGCCGGCCGGGGACTCGAGTTCGGCGACCTCGCGGGCAACGCCTTCGGGATCGTCGTGGACGACCCCGACCGACCCGAGAACGTTCCGGTGATCACCGACGAACTCGCGGCGTTCGTCCACAGCGTCGAGTACGACGGCTTTTCCGAGGACGTTCGAGAGGAGCTCAAAAAGCGCGTGCTCGATTCGGTCGGGATCGCCGCCGGCGCGATGGGCGAACCAGCGCCCGAAATCGTCCGGGAAACTGTCCGGGAGGCGAGTGCCGAGGGGCCGTGTCGGCTCTGGGGCACGGACGAACGGGCCTCGATCTCCGAGGCGACCATGTACAACACGGCGCTCACCCGGTACCTCGACTACATGGACTCGTTTCTCGCGCCCGGCGAGACGCCCCACCCGAGCGACAACGTCGCGGCGGCGCTGGCCTGCGCCGAGGCCGAGGGCGCGAGCGGGCGCGAACTACTCGAAGCGATCGGCGTCGCCTACGAGGTCCAGGGCGAGCTCGCGTGGAACGCGCCCGTGCGCGACCACGGGTTCGACCACGTCACCCACACTGTTATTTCGGCGGCCGCGGGCGCGGGCAAGCTCCTCGGACTGGACCACGAGCAGCTCCAGTACGCCATCGGGATCGCGGGCACAGCGAACAACGCCCTCCGAGTGACCCGGACGGAGGGGATCAACGAGTGGAAGGGCGTCGCGAGCGCCCACGCCGCCAGAAACGGCGTCTACGCCGCGATGCTCGCGCGCAACGGGATGGAAGGTCCCACCAATCTCTTCGAGGGCCAGAAGGGCTGGCAGGCGGTCGTCTCGGGCCCTTTCGAGGTCGACCTCGATCCGGGCTGTGCGCGCGTCCTCGATACGATGACGAAACGCTACGTCGCGGAAACCTACGCCCAGTCCGCGGTCGAGGGGATCATCGAGCTCGCAGAGAGCGAACGGATCGATCCCGCGGACGTCAGCGAGATCCGTCTGGATACCTTCGCCGGCGCGAAGCTCATCATCGGCGGCGGGGAGGGCAGTCGCTACGAGGTCGAGACGAAAGCCGAAGCCGACCACTCGCTGCCCTACATGCTCGCGGCGGCGCTGCTCGATCGAGACCTGACTCCCGCCTCCTACGACCCCGAGCGCATCCGCCGCGAGGACGTCCAGCGGCTCCTGAAAACGGTCGAGGTCGAGGAAGACGAAGGGCTCACCGAGCGCTTCGAAGCCGGCGAGATGCCCGCGGTCCTCGACATCGCAACCGACGGGGGGACGACCTACCGGATCGAAAAAAGCGAGTTCGCGGGCCACCCGCGAAACCCGATGAGCTGGGAGGAGTTAGAGAGAAAGTTCGAGACGATCGTCGTCGAACGCTACGACGAGGGTCGAAACGCCGAGATCGTCGAGGTGGTCAGGGAGCTCGGTAGTCGGGAGACGGCCGATCTCCTCTCGCTTCTCGGTTCGGGATAGGCTCTTCTCGATCGGCGTTCTCTTCCAGCTATGGACGTCGTCTTTCACTGCTCTGTCGGAGCGCGCGGCGAACAGACTCACGCGCTCGCGAACGTCGAGAACCTGCTCGACGCGCGCGAGGACGCGACCGCCGTCTTCGTCGCGAACGGGGACGGCGTGTTCGCGCTCACCGCCAGCTCGAAACACACGCCGCGGGTCGAGGCGCTCGCGGATCGCGGGGTCTCCTTTCGGGCGTGTTCGAACTCGCTCCGAACGCGGGGAATCGACGAGGGGGATCTCGCGGCGGTCGTCGCGACCGTCCCCGCGGGCGTGGGCGAACTCGCACGGCTGCAGGCGGCGGGGTACGGCTACCTCAAGGTGCCATAATTCCGCGTCAATCGGTCGGGAAACGGTCACGGATCGCTAAATAGTCAACCGCCCAACCGATCGTATGGACCGCGCTTTCGAGTTCCTGCGACTGAACGACCGGCCCGAGAAACCCCGCGAGCAGGGCATCACCGAGATCCGCGGCCCCTACTACGACCCGATGGGGCCCCGGGAGCTGCGGGACATCCTGGAGACGATGGGCCACTGGGTGGACATCTACAAGTTTTCGGGCGGGTCGTTCGCGCTCATGCCCGAGGACGCGGTGAGAGAGCTGATCGGGATCTGCCACGACCACGACGTGCAGGTCTCGACGGGCGGGTTCATCGAGCACGTGCTGGCGGCCGACCGCGAGCACGTCGAGGCGTACGTCGAGGAGGCGGGCGAGCTGGGCTTCGACATCGTCGAGATCTCGAGCGGGTTTCTCGCGATCGACACGGCGGATCTGGTCGCGCTGACCGAGCTCGTCGCCGACCGCGGGCTGAAAGCGAAACCGGAGATCAACGTCCAGTTCGGCGCGGGCGGGGCCTCGGCGGTCGAAGAACTGGAGAGCGAGGAGGCGATCGACCCCGCGAGCGCGATCGACGAGGCGAAACGGCACCTCGAGGCGGGCGCGTACAAGGTCATGGTCGAATCCGAGGGGATCACCGAGCAGGTCCGCGAGTGGCGCACCGACGTGGCCTTCTCGATCGCCGGGGAGGTCGGAATCGAGAACTGCGTCTTCGAGGCGGCCGACCCCGACGTCTTCGAGTGGTATCTCAAGAACTTCGGGCCGAACGTGAACCTGTTCGTCGACAACTCCCAGATCGTCGAACTGGAGTGCATGCGCTCGGGGCTCTGGGGCAAGAAGTCGAGTTGGGGGCGGATCGCCTCGTACCGACCGGAGTAGACGCCCCGCCGGCGCGTAGTTAGAAGTGCCCGCGGGGCGAACCCGCGGGTATGTACGACAGCGTCCTGATCCCGACCGACGGCAGCGAGATGGTCGACGTCACCCTCGAACACGGTCTGCGGATCGCGAGCGACAACGACGCGACGATCCACGCGCTGTACGTCG
>JAWARX010000402.1:0-2988 GCA_038893155.1 Halalkalicoccus sp. | reverse complement strand
CACCGAGAACTGCGAACTGTTCTTGTACCTCGACAAGCAGTCGGCCTTCGGCGGCGAGGTCGCGCTCGGCGAGGGGATCACCTTCCGCGCGAAGGTCGAGGCCTACCCCGCGAAAAAGGAGTCCGCCGTCGAGAACGTCCTCGAGGCGCTCTAAGCGTCCTCCTCGACCCGGTAATCGCCCCCGTCGTCCCGACTCGCCTCTATCCCCGTCTCGACCCAGCCGTCGAACCGCTCGTCGAGGGTGCCGTCGGCGACGACCGGCCCGCGCGCTTCGAGTCGGCCGTCCACGATCCGTACCGTACAGCCGGGCACCGGCCGGCCGACGCTCTCTCTGTTCTCTGCTGCGTCCGCGCGCTCGGGGAGGAAGGCGAGCAGGTGGGGCGCGGCGGGCGTTCCGAACAGGCGACCGACCGGCTGACCCTGCAGCAAGTACGAATCGTGAAGCTCAGCGGGAAGCGGCGCGCTCGAATGGAACGCCGCCACGCTCGCGAAGTTCGCGGGCTCGAACCCCTCCGCGTCGGCCAGCCGGTCGAACTCCAGTGGCGTGCCGTAGACGTGGGTCGCGTCCGCACGTTCGATCAGCGCGAGCGCGCGGTCGGGTCGAAACGCCCGGTGAAGCAGGACGCACCCGCCCGCATAGAGCGTCGGGAGCGTCCCGACGAGCAGGCCGTCGGGCCGCGCGAGCGAGAGGAGGTTCGCGGTTCGCGCCCCCGAGAGCCCCCACGTCACCGCTCCGGCGATGCAGTTTCGCTCGACGGCGTCCGGCGAGTAGGTGTAGACCGACGGCTCCTCGCTCGCGTCGTGGACGAGAAGCCACGGGTCGTCCGCGCCTCGCTCGCCCGGTTCGTACTCGGCGGGGTCGGTATCCGAAAGCTCGCCGAAGGTCGTCGCCTCCCCGACCTTCCGCAGCCGATCGGACTGGGCGTCCTCGTGGAGCACGGTGGAGGGTTCGAGTCGCTCGACGAGCCTCGCGATCTCGTCTTTCGAACGGTACGGCGAGAGGGGTGCGAGCGAACAGCCCAGCCTGCGGGCAGCAAAGACGCACCCGAGGACCTCGATCCGGTTTCGAGACAGCAGCGCGATCCGGTCGCCGGAACCGACGCCCAGCCCCGTCAGCTTCCGGGCGAAGCGCTCTACGAACGAATCGAGATCGACGTAGCTGTAGACCGTCCGTTCGCCCTCGCCCGTTTCGATGACCGCGGTGCGATCGCCGAAGAGGGCCGCCCGGTCGGACAGCGAGAGGCTCATACCGGCACCTCCACGAGCGCCATGTCGTCGGCGGGAACGACCGCGTGCAACGCCTCTTCGAGTTCGTCCCACGACTCGGGCCGGTAGCCGTCGATCCCGAAGCTCTCGGCGAACGCGACGAAGTCCGGGTTCGAGAGACGGGTTCCGAACTGCTCGCCGGTGTGTTCTGCCTGCTTCTCGCTGATCAGGCCGTAGTCGTTGTCGTTGAACAGCAAAATCGTGTAGCCGAGCCCGAGCCGCGTGGCGGTTTCGATCTCCGCGGCGTTCATCAGGAAGCCGCCGTCGCCGGTCGCGGCGACGACGTTCGACTCGCAGGCCAGATCCGCCGCCAGCCCGCCGGGGACGGCGATGCCCATGCTCGCCAGCCCGTTCGAAACGATGCAGGTGTTGGGCTCGTAGACCGGGAACGACTGGGCGATCGCCATCTTGTGGCTGCCGACGTCGGAAAGCAGGACGTCGTCGTCGGCCATCGCCTCCCGGAGGATCGGGAGCGTCCGGCGCACCGAAAAGGGCTCGTCGTCGCCGGGTTTTCGAGTGACCTCCTCGACGATCCGGTCGTGGACGTCGCTACACCAGGCCTTGCCCGAGCGCGGATCGACCGCCTCCGTGATCGCTTCGAGGCTCGCGGGGATGTCCGCGACGATCTCGACGTCGGGGTTGTAGTGGCGATACACCTCGGCGGGCTCGTGATCGACGTGGACGATTGCGGTGTCGAGATCCGGGTTCCAGCCCGCCGGGTCGTGTTCGGCGATGTCGTAGCCCACCGCGAGCACGCAGTCGGCGCGCTCGATCGCCTCGCCGGCCTCCCCGTCGGGCCCGGAATCGAGCGTCAGAAGCGAGTACGGCTCGCGATCCGAGATCGCGCCCTTGCCCATGTACGTGGCGACCACGGGCAGGCCCATCCGCTCGACGAGGTCGCGAAGCCGGTTCGCGCTCTCGGAACCGCGGCCCGCGGCCCGCGAGCGGGTGCGCACCGCGCCGTTTCCCGCGAGCACGATCGGTCGCTCGGCGCGTTCGAGCAGCTCCGCAGCTCGATCGATCGAGTCGCGATCGGGATCCGGCCTCCGTACGCGTCTGCGGGTCGGCAGCGGCGTCTCGGCCGTCTCTTCGGCCGCCACGTCCTCGGGGAACTCGAGGTGGGTCGCGCCCGGCTTCTCGTGTTCGGCGAGCTTGAACGCCTTCCGCACGGACTCGGCGACGATCTCCGGCTCTCCGAGCTGGGTGTTCCACTTCACCACCGGCTCGAAGGTGTGAACGATATCGAGCGCCTGGTGGCTCTCCTTGTGCAGGCGCTCGCGCCCGCCCTGTCCGGTGATCGCCACGAGTGGGGATTTGTCGAGGTGGGCGTCGGCCACGCCGGTCAGCAGGTTCGTCGCGCCCGGGCCGAGGGTCGACAGGCAGACGCCGGCCTCGCCGGTCAGCCGGCCGTGGACGTCGGCCATGAACGCCGCGCCCTGTTCGTGGCGGGTCGGGACGAACTCGATGTCCGAATCCCGGAGCGAAAACAGCAGGTCCTCTAGCTCCTCGCCGGGCAGCCCGAAGACGTACTCGACCCTCTCCGCCGAGAGACACTCGACCAGCAGATCCGACGTTTTGACCATGTCCCTTCGTGGGTGGCGAGCCCTATCACTGTACTGTCGGCCGTACCCGGCCCGGCCGGCCGTCGAGCCGTGTCGGCAACCGCCGACCTCTAGATATTGTGCGACCAACACTTTTGGCGCGGACCATGGGAGGACGTTC
>JAWARX010000401.1:0-3876 GCA_038893155.1 Halalkalicoccus sp. | reverse complement strand
GTCGCCAACGAGGTCGACGCGAGCTTTCACACCATCTCCGGCCCGGAGATCATGTCGAAGTACAAGGGCGAAAGCGAAGAGCAGCTGCGAGAGGTCTTCGAGAAGGCCCGCGAGAACTCCCCGTCGATCGTCTTCTTCGACGAGATCGACTCCGTAGCAGGGAAGCGCGACGACTCGGGCGACGTCGAGAACCGCGTCGTCGCCCAGCTGCTGAGCCTGATGGACGGGCTCGACGCCCGCGGGGACGTGGTCGTCATCGGCGCGACCAACAGGGTGGACTCGCTCGATCCGGCGCTCAGGCGGGGCGGTCGGTTCGATCGGGAGATCGAGATCGGCGTCCCGGACGCCATCGGCCGGCGGGAGATCTTCGAGGTCCACACCCGGGGGATGCCGCTCTCTGAGGAGGTCTCGCTGGATCGGCTCGCAGAACACACCTACGGGTTCGTCGGCGCGGACATCCACGCGCTCGCGACCGAGGCGGGGATGAACGCCCTGCGCCGGTTCAGAACCGATGGGGGCACTCTCGCCGATCTCACTGTCACCCGCGCGGACTTCGATAGCGCCCGCGCCGCGGTCGACCCCTCCGCGATGCGCGAGTTCGTCGCCGAGACCCCACAGACGAGCTTCGCGGACGTCGGCGGGCTCGACGAGGCGAAACGAACGCTACAGGAGGCCGTCGAGTGGCCGCTTTCCTATACGGAACTGTTCGAGAAAACGGCAACGGAACCGCCCTCGGGCGTGCTGCTCTACGGCCCGCCCGGCACCGGAAAAACCCTGTTGGCGCGCGCGATCGCGAGCGAGAGCGGCGTCAACTTCATCCACGTCGCCGGCCCCGAACTGCTCGATCGCTACGTCGGGGAGAGCGAGAAGGCAGTGAGGAAGGTGTTCGAGCGCGCCAGACAGGCCGCCCCGTCGATCGTCTTCTTCGACGAGATCGACGCCCTGGCCGCCGAGCGCGGGCAGGGCCACGAGGTGACCGAGCGAGTCGTCTCGCAACTGCTGACCGAACTCGACGGGCTCGCTGACAACCCCAACCTCGTCGTCTTGGCCGCCACGAACCGAAAGGAGGCCCTTGACCGGGCGTTGATCCGCCCCGGTCGCCTCGAAACCCACGTCGAGGTGCCCGCCCCAGACGAGGCCGGCCGGCGGGCCATCCTGGAGATCCACACCCGCGAGAAACCGCTGGACGAGGACGTGGATCTCGACGCACTCGCGGCGGAACTCGACGAGTTCACCGGCGCGGATCTCGCGGCGCTCTGTCGGGCCGCCTCGATGCGCGCGATTCGCGAGGTCGCAAGCGAGTACGGCCCCGAGGAAGCCACGAAGCGCGCAGAAGAGATCAGCGTTAGAAGCGAGCACTTCGAGGCCGCCCGCGCGGGGATCGAGCCGACGCGCTAGTCGGCGGGCTCTGCGCTCTCGCCGTTCTCCGCGATCCCGGCTCCGTCGGTGTCTTCGGCGGCGGGCCACTCCCACTCGTCGTTCGCACCCGGCTTGCTCGCGATCTTCGTCTCGCCCGCCGTCACCGTCTCGCCGCGCTCGACCCGCAGGTCGGGATAGTGAATTTCCGGCGCGAGCAGCACGTCAACCCGGCTGCCGAAGGCGATGTGTCCGATCCTGTCGGCGCGCTCGACCTCGTCGCCGGCCTCGACGTAGGGTGTGATCCGGCGGGCGAAGGCCCCCGCAATGAGCGTCACCTCGCTGTCCTCGAAGCCGATTCGCACCTTCTCGTTTCGCTCCGACTCCTTCGAGAAGGCGGGGCGATAGCCGCCCGGTTCGTGCTCGACGGACTGGACGACGCCGTCGTCGGGAGCGCGCACCACGTGGACGTCGTGGACGTTCATGAAGATGCAGATCCTGATCCGGTCGCCTTCCGTCCTGATCTCCGAGATTTTGCCGTCCGCGGGCGAGACGATCCCCGTAAAGGGTGGCGTGCGCTCCGGGTCGCGGAAGAAAAACAGGGTGAAGGCGGCCGCGAGAACGAACAGGAGACTGACCGTCGGACTGACGACGAACGCCGGCAAGACGAGCAGTAACAGCGGGACGACGTACCACCACACTCCCGGGGCGAAGTTCATGGCCCGCGATTCAACCCCCTGTCATACGGGTCTTTCGCTTGCCCGACCGAGCCGCGAGACTGGATATATCGATACGTTCAGTCGAGGAGCTATCCGATAGAGTAGAGACCGATTTTTATCACGTAGTCACTACCGTGCGGTGGGTCGTCTACGGTACAGAACGGACGGAGAGGCCGTCGAATCAGGCCGGCGTGTGTCAGAGGCACCGACACCCTCTCCCTATCCCGTGGCGACCCACGGGACGGTGATCTCCACCACGTCTGCGGTCGCCACCGTCCCTTGGTCACTGAATCCCCCCAATTGGGGGTAGACTGCGAGGTCCCTTCGGTGCGTACGCTCGATGGTTAGCCCCTCCGTTCTCCGACCGTGCGCGTGTTACCGATCCTCGCTCCGGTGATCGTTCGGACGACCAACTCCGAGACGCCCCGCGTGAGCGGTCGCAGTGACGTCCGCTCGTGTTCGGCGAGCACAACGTGATCGACCGACTCCTCCTCGGCGCATGCGACGGTCCCCCCGAGCGCCTACCTCCGCGCGCTTTCGACATCTCTCGTTTTCCCCATCGCCACGAGCACGCGGGAAGTAATAGGGACGCGTCGGTCCAAAGAACACGTGCTCGGTTGTGAGCGCCGCGTGCACGAGTGCGATACGGTTTCAAGCACGGCGCGACACTGATGAACCGATGAGCGATCCGGTCGATCGACTGTCCGAGCAACCGCCGAGTGCGAAGCTCGCCTTTCTGGTCCTCGAACGCGAGGGATCCCTTACGCAGCGAGGGATCGGCGAGGAGTCGATGTTGTCGGCCCGTACGGTCCGGTATGCCCTCTCGCGACTGGAGTCGGTGGGACTGATCGAAGCGGAGATCTCGTTTCGGGACGCCCGGCAACGGATATACTCGCTGTCGGAGACGGGCGAGGCCGTAACGCGAGCGGACCGTTGATCGTGCACGCGCCGGCGGCGCGAAACCACCGTACCGGAAATATCAGTCCCAGAACGCCTGCGTCCGGGCGTACTCTCGCTCTTTCTCCAGGATGTCCCTGTAGAAGTCGTCCTCGTCCTCGCGGTGGTTGTTGATGATGTAGGCGGCGTTCCGAGGGCCGACCCCGCGGGCCGCCAAAGCGATTACCGCCTGCTTGCCGTGGCCCTGCACGAGGCTCGCCGCCGTGTACGCCCGGCGGGTCGCCTTCTCCTCCTCCGGGCTCTTCTCCGTTTTCCGCACGGCACTGAGGACCTCCTCGGCCCACGGGTTGAGCGCAGCGACCTGCGTCGAACCACACTTCGGGCACTCGGGCTTTTCACTCACGCGCTCGACTTTCTGGGTCCGGTCCCACTCCTTACAGTGCAGGCAGGCAAGCAGCACGCGGTCCTCCTTGATGCGCTCTCGCACCGTCTCGATCACGCTCGCGTCGGCGTTTTCGGGAGACAGGAGTTCGGTGCCCGACGGGCGTCCCGCGATTCCCAGCGGCGTGCGCTCGCCGATCCGCGAGAGGGCGAGATCGCCCGACTGGATCCGCTCTACCACGCGAGCCGCACCGGGCACGTCCAGATCCTCGTGAAACACCTCTCGCACGGCTTCCTCGTACATGGGGGTGTCTTCGAGCGCGCCGAGCAGGCGGTCCATCGAGATCGAGCCACGAGAACCCTGCCAGGACTTGAGCGCGCCGAACTTCGCGGCGACCTGCGCGAGACGGAACTTCAGCGCGTCGGAGTTTTTCAGACTCAACTCGATCAGCGCCTCGACGTGTGCCGGATCGGTCTCCTCGAACACCTCGATCACGTCGCGGGCGGCAACCTGCGAGGGAAC
>JAWARX010000400.1:0-2526 GCA_038893155.1 Halalkalicoccus sp. | reverse complement strand
AGACTTATGTAGTTGATGAGACCATTTAGTGACAACGGAGAACTGTCTGAAATATGAAACTCGCGATGATCGGGTTCGGGCAAGCCGGCGGAAAGGTCGTCGATCGCTTTCTGGAGTACGACGACCGGACCGGAAGCGCGATCGTCCGCGCGGCGATCGCGGTCAACACGGCGAAGGCGGACCTGCTTGGACTCACACACGTTCCGGAAGAAAAGCGCGTACTGATCGGCCAGGCGAAAGTGAAAGGTCACGGCGTCGGCGCCGACAACGAACTCGGCGCGGAGATCGCAGAGGAGGACATCGGCGAGGTCCAGGGTGCCCTCGACGGGATCCCCACTCACGAGATCGATGCCTTCCTCGTCGTCGCCGGGATGGGCGGCGGCACCGGCTCGGGCGGCGCGCCCGTCCTCGCCCGGCACCTCCAGCGGATCTACACCGAACCCGTCTACGGGCTCGGTATCCTGCCCGGCGGCGACGAGGGCGGGATCTACACGCTGAACGCCGCTCGGTCGTTCCAGACGTTCGTCCGCGAGGTGGACAACCTGATGGTCTTCGACAACGACTCGTGGCGAAAGACCGGCGAGTCCGTCGAGGGCGGCTACCGCGAGATCAACGAGGAGATCGTCACCCGATTCGGCATCCTCTTCGGCGCGGGCGAGGTCGGCGCGGGCGACGAGGTCGCAGAAAGCGTCGTCGACTCTTCGGAGATCATCAACACCCTCTCCGGTGGTGGGGTCTCGACGATCGGCTACGCCTCCGAGACGCTCACCGCGGAGGAATCGAGCGGCGGGGGCCTGCTCTCGCGCTTTACCGGCGGGGGCGACCCCGAGATCGACACCGCCCACACCACCAACCGGATCACCAGTCTGGTCCGGAAGGCCGCGCTCGGACGGCTCACCCTCCCGTGTGAGATCGAGGGCACCGAGCGCGCGCTGCTCGTGATGGCCGGCCCGCCCCGACACCTGAACAGGAAAGGAATCGAGCGCGGGCGAAAATGGATCGAACAGCAGACCGGCAGCATGGAGGTCCGCGGCGGCGACTACCCCGTTCCGAACGCCGACGAGGTCTCGGCGGTCCTCCTGCTCTCGGGCATCAACGACGTGCCCCGGATCCGCGAACTCCAGCAGGTCGCCGTCGAAGCCCAGGACAACATCGAGGACATCAAGGCCGAAAGCGAGACGAACCTCGCGGACCTCGTCAACGACGACGGCGACGAACTCGATCCCCTGTTCTGAACCTCGACGCCCGGCCCGTGCGGCTTCGACCCCGCTTTTATTAGCGCCCGTCGCCCACCCGCGAGCGATGCGCGTCGTCGTCCCGTTCGCCGCGACCGACCCGAAAACCCGGCTGTCGAGCCTGCTCGCTCCCGACGAGCGCCGCGCGTTCTCGCGGGCGATGCTTTCGGACGTACTCGAGGCGATCCGCGGGGCGGACGGCGACCCCGAACTGCTCGCGACCGCGCCGCTGGACGTGGACGCGCCGATCACCGTCGACACCCGTCCGCTGACGGCGGCGGTCAACGCCGCGCTCGACGCCGGCGACGAGACGGCGGTCGTGATGGCCGACCTGCCGCTCGCGAGCGCCGACGCGCTCGAAGCGCTGTTCGAGACGCCCGGCGACGTCGTCCTCGCGCCGGGTCGCGGCGGCGGGACGAACGCGATCGTCTCGCGCCATCCGGACTTTCGGGTCGACTACCACGACGGCTCGTTCTGCAAACACCGGGCGAGAGCCCGCGAGATCGGCTCCGTAGGGATCGTCGATTCCCATCGACTGGCGACCGACGTCGACGAACCCGCCGATCTGGTCGAGCTGTTGATCCACGGCGAGGGCCGGGCGGCCGAGTGGCTTTCGGACGCCGGATTCGAGCTAGTTCGAAAACCGAGTCGGCTCGGTGTCGAACGGGTGTAGCTCAGAGCGCCTCTCGCTCCGCTTCGATCCGCTCGGCGTACGCCTCGGTGATCCGCTCCAAAATCGCCTCGCCCGCTTCGGGCGTTCCCTCGCGCGGGTCGCCGATCACGCCCGTCTCGGTGATCGAGCGAAAGCCCTCGCTCAGCAGGCGCGACACCGATATCTCGCCCTCGCGCCCGACTGCCATCTCCTCGGTTCGAACCAGCCCCTCCGCGACCGCGAGCACGATCGCGGTTTCGGCGGCCCCGGCGTGGATCACCGGCTCCTCGTACTCGACGCCCGCCTCCTGGAGTCCGGCGTTCATCAGCTCCATCAGCCCGTTCAGGTCGGCGAGCGCGATCACCCTCGCGTCGATCTCGCGGGCGATCTCGGGCGCGACGGTGTTGACCGGCGCGAAGTTCCCGCCGTGGGTCGGCACCAACACCACGTGCTCGAAGCCGTGCTGATCGAGCGACCGGCAGTACCCTCTAATGATCTCCATCAGCGTTTCGGGCTGGATCGTGATCGTCGGGCCGGTGCCTTTGGCGGTGGCCAGCGCGCTGTCATCGTTGTTGGGGTCCGCCAGGCTGATGTCGGCGACGCGGAAGGTGACCTGGCCGGGTTCCATGAGAGCGTAGG
>JAWARX010000399.1:0-2531 GCA_038893155.1 Halalkalicoccus sp. | reverse complement strand
GTTCGGTTCGTCACTACCTGAGCCGAGATCGAGGTGTAGAGCGGTTCGTAACCCATAGCTCAATCCTTGGCACTCAGCGTAAAATCGCAAGACTACGCTCCATCAACAATGTGCTACACAAGAGCGCGCCAGTAAGTCTTTCTCTTCGAGATACGTCTGGAACGCCGAACTCCCCTCTCGATCATCGAACCGCAGTTGTAGCTGCCACCGGTCTTCCTTCCCGATCGCATTGAGAAGGGTCGCGCCGGCCCGGGTCATCCGGTATGCGACCGTTTCGACGTCAGAGATCCACTCGGCTTGATACAACACGTCATCCGCGACCTCGGTGAGTTTCGTGAGTTCGGAAACCGTTGGGTCCGATTCTGCGGCCGTTTCGAACGTCTCGTGCGAGCCACCGGTGGTCCAGAAATAGGGGACGATCCAATCGGCCTCGTGAGCGACCACACGCTCGACTTCGACGATCATCTCCGGTGTTTCGCGAAGCGTGTCCCGGAGGGCGAACTCGCGTGCTGGAACGGTGAACTCGGCGATCAGGCTCATGCCTCTCACGCCGTCCATGGTCGTTCATTTATAAATAGGTTGGTATCCAAACCCGAATGCACTCGATACAACAGACTAGTTATGAAATTGGGGCGCATGGGAATACGGGCGTGTGCTCCGACCGGTGCCTCTGACAGTTACTCCGTTTTTGGCATCGACGCGATGTGCGTACTGGATACGCGAACTCGTTCCCGCCGGAACGTTCCCTATCGCTCCCGCGTCGCACGCTCTACTGCCCGCAGAACCCCGTGCAAGGTCGTGATCTCCCGTTCGGTCGGGTGTGCGCGCCCGACCAGCCGCCGGACGAGCCGCATCGTCTTCGGGCGTTTCTCCTCGGGATACCCGACCGTTTCGAGCATCTCGCCGAACCGGCTATAGAAGCGCTCGATCTCGGGTTCGGCCGCCCGTTCGCGCTCGACGTCGGGCAGCTGTGAGGCTCCCATCGTCAGTCTCCGAAGCTCGTACAGCGCGATCGTCGCGGCCTGTCCGAGGTTCAACACGGGATACTCGGCGCTCGCGGGGATCGCACAGATCTGATCCAGGCGGGCGAGTTCCTCGTTGGTGAGCCCGACGCGCTCGCGCCCGAAGACCAGCGCCACGTCGGTCTCGACCGCCGAGAGGTCTTCTGCGAGCTCCGCGGGCGTCCGAAACGGAAATCGGACGTGTTTTCTCGAATCCTCGCTGGTCGTCGCGGTGAAGCCCACCGTGTGAAAATCCTCGACGACGTCGTCGAAGCGTACCGTTTCGGCGTTCGGCAGCACGTCCTCGCGGGCCTGCCCGGCGAAGCCGTAGGCCTCGCCGTCCCGATCGAGTTCGGGCGGGTCGACGAGTTTGAGGTCCGAAAACCCGAAGTTCTTCATCGCGCGGGCGATCGTCCCGACGTTGCCCGGCGTCTTCGCGCCGACGACGACCACCGAGATCACGAGGAGGGGTACTCCTGCCCGAGATCGACGTCACGGAGGTCGATCTTCCTGCCCTCTTCGGGCTGCTCGACGGCCATCGCCTCGAAATCCACCTCGCTCGGTTCGGGGACGTCCTCCGGATCGGTCTCGACGTGTTCGATCCCCTCGTAGTTGCCCGGGGCGCGCCCGCCCTCTGCGAACCATTCGTGGAAGGCGTCCTTGAGCTCCTCTTCGCCCATGTACCGCTCGCCGCCCTCGTCGCGGAACCAGTAGAGGAAGTCGGGTTCGTGCTCCTCACAGAGCAGGATCTCCGATCGGGGTTCGCCGTAGACCGCCTCGGCGACGTTACACTGCTCTACGTTCTCGTCGCCGTGGATCAGCCAGCAGGCCTGACACGGCGAGGTGACCAGCAGTTCGAGGCGCGCGAGGCGCAGGCGCGTCTCCTCGGGGATCTCCTCTAGATCCCTGAACTCGCCGTCCTCGTCGAACACCTCCTCCTCGTCGAAGCGCCAGCCGCGAAGCCCGATGCTCACTTTGCCCGTTTTTCCCATACCGATTCTATCGGCGCGCTCGGTAAAAGTCGCGTGGATCGGGTGGGAGAAAACCGCACCGCCTATCCCGGCACCGTCCTAACCGCGGGTATGCAGACCGTCGAGGCCGCCGGGCTGGCGATCGGCGACGAACACCCCCCGCGGATCATGGGCGTGCTGAACGTCAGCGAGGAGTCACCCTACGACCCCAGCGTCTTTTCCGACCCCGGCGAGGCGGCCGCGTACGTCGACCGCGAACTGATCGACGAGGGTGCGGACATCGTCGACGTCGGCCTCGAATCCGCGAACAAGCGCCTCGACGTGCTCTCGCCCGAAGAAGAGCTCGACCGGCTCGAGGTCGCCCTCGAAACGATAGGGTCCGTCGCCGGCGAGGCGGTGTTCTCGATCGAGACGCGCTACTCCGGGGTGGCCGAGGAAGCGCTCTCGCGGGGGTTCGACATGGTCAACGACGTCTGTGGCTTTGCGGACCCCGAGATGCCGGCGGTCTGTAGGGCGCACGACGCCGCCGTCGTCAAGATGGCCTCGCCGCCGGACCTCG
>JAWARX010000398.1:0-2550 GCA_038893155.1 Halalkalicoccus sp. | reverse complement strand
TAGGCGGGCCAGAGACCCGTATTTCGTCGTCGATACTACCGAGCTACGGTGCAAAACCATAAAATATAAGTAATATTATGATTTCGCTCCCTGGAGCGGTCCCTGTGGTGCTCGTGACTATGTTCGCCGGGATTCTCTCTGCGATATGATCGGGCTACGCCTGATCGTTCACCGAGATCCTTCCGGCAATGTCGTCCAACTCCTCGTCGCCGAGATCGGGCGGGGAGCCGGCGATCGCGTGGATCGGCTTGCCGCCGTCGTTCTCGAAGCGGGGGATGATGTGGCCGTGGACGTGCGAGACCTCCTGGCCGGCGGCCTCGCCGTTGTTGAACGCGACGTTCGAGGCCGGGGCGTCGACCGCCTCCTCGACCGCGGGGATCATCCGCTGGAGGGTGTCGTAGAGGTCGGTCGCGAGCTCTGCGGGCAGGTCGTTCAGGCGCTCGTACTCCTCTTTGGGGATCACGAGGGTGTGGCCCGGCGCGAGCGGGTTGGCGTCGAGAAACGCCATCGTCGTCTCGTCCTCGTAGACGACTCGCGCGGGGATCTCGCCCTCGACGATCCGGCTGAAGATGCTCGCCATACGGGAACGTGTGATGGCATCCGGTAAGAAGGTTGGCGATGGTTGTAGTGCGACCTGGATCGACGAGATCTACGCTGGCGCAACAGTTCCCTCGTCTCTCGTAACCAGATACAGCGCGAAGGAGGTGAGCCAGTGTGAGCCGGCATACTCTTCAGTAAAGGCAACTGTAAGGCCGGTCTCGGCATGCCTGCCCGCGAACTCTTCGAATGCAGCACCGAGGTGCTGGTCGTTGATCGCTTCCGCGATTCCTGCGAGACACCACGCTCGCGATAGGTCGAGCCCGGCGAGGTGAAGTTCCATTCCGTCCTCGGCTTCGGGGTCGACTGCGGCCGGCTCCGGAAGTTCCTCATACGGTGATTCGATCACGTCGGGCAGGAAACCCCCGAGCCAACCCGCAAACGCCTCCTCGTCGAGGACGCGACGCATCAGGTCGGCCTCGATCAGCGCCGGCGACAGGAAATCCCAGCCCAGCGGCTCGTACTCGATCGGGTAGTCCCGGTCGTCCACATAGAATCGTCTCGCGGTTTCGGTGACTGCTGTCGCGAGCGACCCGTCTCCGACGACCCGCGCGTAATCGAGGACGCAGGTCAGCCCGAACGCGGAGTTGCCGTGGGTCCCCACCCGGATCGGGCGCTCTCGGGACAGGAACTCGGTCCCGACGAGGTCTACGACCTTCGTCTCCAGCGGGCGCAGAACCGCCCGCCACTCGTCGGCGAGCGGGTCCTCCCACGCGTGGAGTTCCGCTGCAAGCCGCAGAAACCACCCCCAGCCATACGGCTTTTCGAAGGTAGGGTTCTCCTCGAAATACGCGATTTCACGTTCGATGTTTTCCGGAACGAGCCGCGACTCGATACTCCCGACGATCTCCTCCACCCGTGGGTGGTCGTCGAACAACCGTAACTGGCGACACAGCGACCAGTGCCCGTGGACCGCCGAGTGCCAGTCGAAACAGCCGTAGAACACCGGATGTTGATCGGCGGGATTGGGTATATCGCTTGCCGATTCGACCGAGCGGACGTAGTGGGGGAACTCCCGCTCAATACCGGACAGGGGATGCTCTGCGAACCGATCTACGAGTTCGGGTTCGATCCAGTCGGCCCGACCGGAGAGAACAGCCTCGGTATCGATTTCCTCAAGCAAAGCCATACCACTTCGATCGGAAAGGTCACACGTGATACTTCCGACTCAGACGGATCTTCCGACGAGCGCGTCGAGTTCCTCGCGGAGTTTCGCGCGATACTCGTCGGGTTCGTAACCCAGTCGCGCGATCCAGATGTTCTGGTAGGAGGGATGGAGGACGGGAAGCAGCGGCGTCGAGAGGGCTTCGCAGTCGATGGGTTCGAGCACGTGGTCGGTGAATCCGTCGAGGCTCCGGCCGTCCAGCCCGAGCAGCGTCTCGGTGGCGTGCTTTCCGGTGGGGACGATCGCGCTCGGCTCCACCTGCTCGACTTCGGTGACGAGGTGGGTCCGGCAGGTCGTGAGTTCCTCGTCCGTGGGCTCCCGATTGGAACCCTCGCCACCGTCGGAGCCGGGCTCCGACGAGCTCCCACTCGCTTCGCTCGCGGGAACATCCGGAGGAAAACACTTCACCGCGTTCGTGTAGTAGGCGTCGGGGTAGCCCACGGACTCCATTAGCTCGCGGATCACCCGCCCGGAGTGGCGGGCGGTGTAGGCCATCCCGGTCCAGTTGCCGCCCTTCCACAGGTCGGCCTCGGGCGTCCCCGCACCGGGGGCCTCGCCGACGACCAGCACGTCGGCGTCCAGCGGTCCGGTCCCCCACGAGATGCACTCGCGGGTTTCGGCGAGGTGGGGACACCGAGTACAGCCGGGTTCGAGGACGTTCCGGGTTTCGGGGTACTGCGGCACGGTAGATCCGATGGACCTGCCGACCAAAGCGGTGTCGAGTCGGAACGAGATGCGGTGGCCGGCGCGAACGCGGGGGGCACTTCGCCGCCCGCGTGAGCGGGGCG
>JAWARX010000397.1:0-2563 GCA_038893155.1 Halalkalicoccus sp. | reverse complement strand
TCTTCGATTTCCGGCGACAAAAGCGCACCTCGTTCCCTTCGGTCACTCGGCGCTACCGCTCACTCGCGTTGCTCGTTCGCGGAAGAAAACGGAACCGCAATTGCGCAACCACTACGCAAGCGGCGTACGTTCCACGCCCGTGTCGTCGTAGGTCGGGTACTGCTCGACGATCTATCGCGCACTTTTTTCCGCTCGTTCGCTTCGCTCGCTCGCGCAAAAACCTGCACTAAAAACCGCCTACGCCAGTGGCGTGCGTTCGACCACGGTTCCGTCGTAGGTCGGGTACTGCTCGACGATCTCGCCCTTCGAGAGATCGCCCTCCTCGATCATCTCCTCTAAGAGCCACCACGCGAGTTCGACGTGCTCGGATTTCGCGGTGCAAAACTCCTCGGGAACCCCGAGTTCGCGCAGGCGGACCGCCGGCTCCCAGGTCTTGCCGTACACCAGCGTGCCGTCGTCGGTGATCTCGTCGAACTCCCTCCTGATATTTCGAGCCATCCGTTTCAGACGGTTTCGGTGCTGGGCGGCGTCCTTGAACACGCTCGTACAGAAGTACACCTTCGGGTGGTCGCCCATCTCCTCGAGGATGGTTTTCGACCCCTCCACGGCGCTCATGTGGCCGTCTTCGAGTTCGTAGCCCTTTTCCTGCATTCTCCGGTAGTTGCCGTCGCTCATCTCGAACTGGTTTACGTTACAGAACTCGGCGGCACCCTCGTCGAGAAAGTCCAGAAACTCTGTTTCGGCGCGGATGCCGGGAATCTCGAACGCCGGCGTGAGTCCCTCCTCGCGGGCGACGTGCAGGATCTCCTCCCACTCCGTTCCGTGGAGGTCGCCCCAGAGTTCCAGCGGCGGGTGAAAGCGGACCTCGTCGAGGCCGGCCTCGCTGAGCCGGCGCATGTTCTCCCGTCCGCCCGTGATCCCCGTATAGAGGTGCGTGTGGTGGTCCTCGCCGAACTCGTCTTTGAGCAGGCGCAGGTACCGGCAGGTCTTCTCCATTGCCTCTTGAGGCTCGCCGCCGGTCAGCGATGTGCCCAGCGCGTCCATGCGCTTTGCCTCCTCGATCACGTCCGCGTCGCGCTCGACGGGCCGTTCGTTCGCGTAGACCTGCGTGACGTTCTTCCTGTTCTCTCCGAGCGGGCAATAAAAGCAGTCGCGCTGGTCGCAGTAGCCATAGACGAAAAGCACCATCTTCCCCCCTTCGGCGCACTGCTCGCAGCCCTTCGAGATCATTCGGTACGGGGCGAACGCGTTCCAGAGAGAAAAGCCGTGCGGAGTCAGCGCGCCCGAAGGTCCTTATCCACCCGTCGTGTACCACCAGTCGATGCTGCTGGTGTTGTGTGTCGACCTCGACGACGACATCGGCCGGAAGACCGGCTTCGACACCCCGGTCGTCGGCCGCGAGGCCTGCGAGGCCGCCGCCGTCTCGCTCGCCACCGTCGATCCCGAGGATTCGGACGTCAACGTCCTCTTCCAGGGCGTCCACCTCTACGACCGGCTCGCGAGCGACGGCGAGACCGTCGAGGTCGCCGCCATCACCGGCAACGCCAAGGCAGACGTGAGCGCCAACCGCGAGGCCGGCGACGAACTCGACCGCGTGCTCGCGGGGCTGGCCACGGGCGAGTCGGTCTCGGCGATCATCGTCACCGACGGCGCACAGGACGAAAGCGTCATCCCCGTGATCCGCTCTCGCGTTCCGGTCGACGGCGTCCGCCGGGTGGTCGTCCGGCAGGCACAGGACCTCGAATCGATCTACTACACGATCAAACAGGTGCTGAACGACCCCGAAACGCGCGGGACGATCCTCATCCCGGTCGGCATCCTGCTTTTGATCTACCCGCTGGTCGCGGTCGCCGACCTGCTCGGGCTTCCCGGTAGCATCCTCGGGGTGCTTTCGGCGCTGCTGGGGCTGTACGTCCTCTTTCGGGGGTTGGGGCTCGAAGAGACCGTCGACGAGTACGCCGAACGGGGCCGGCGGCTGCTCTATACGGGCCGGGTGACGCTGATCACCTACGTCGTGGCCGCCGCCCTGTTGTTCATCGGCGGCGTCGGAGGGATCGACGCACTGGAGGACGCGAGCGCTCGGATGGCGATGGGAGCGATCGAGGTGCTCGCCGCGCTGGTCTACGGCGCGATCCAGTGGTTCGCCGCCGCCGGGATCACCTCCAGTCTGGGCCAGATCACAGACGAGTATCTCGCCGGGCGCTTCGAGTGGCGCTACCTCAACGCGCCCTTCTACGTCGTCTCGATCGCGGTCGTGCTCCACGCCGTCAGCGCGTTCGTGCTGGGCTACCAGGAGCTTCCGTACGTGGCGATCGCGCTGACCGTCGGGACGCTGCTGGGGCTGGCGAGTACGCTTACCTTCGCCATCGCCGAATCACGTCTCGAACGCCGCGCGGAACCGACCTGAGTCTCAGGCTCGCAGCCGCTTCGGCGGTTCGCTCTTGTGAAGTACATTGTTGGGGAGTCAAAGAACTGCCTGAACGATTTCTTTGAGTGCTTCTCGACCCGGTTTGCGGAGGATTTGCTGTCGGAGCTGGAACGATCTGAGATACGCGGTCAGTTT
>JAWARX010000396.1:0-2574 GCA_038893155.1 Halalkalicoccus sp. | reverse complement strand
CGTGAAGTCGTCCTGCGGGCGGGAGGCGTCGGAGGGCGGAGCCACCCATTCGTCCCGGAGGGTCTCGTCGTGCTCTCGGGGTGTCTTCGTCTCGTGGTGATCGGTCCCGTGATGATGCTTGCCGCCGATCGCCTCGATCGCGTCGTGGGTGAGGTTCGCGCCCGTCGTCACCAGCGCGTCGATGTAGCCGTCGCGTATCAGATCGACGACGAGCTGGCGCATGCCCGCGGGAACCATCGCGCCCGCCAGCCCGAAGAAGACCCGGACGTCCTCCGCGAACATCGACTCCGTGATCGAGGCGGCGTCGTGGAGGTCCGCCGCGCCGATCCCCGCGTTGCCGTACTCGGAGACCAGCTCGCCGACGGTCATCCCGGCACGAACGCTCGCGTGACCGATCGGGTCGTGTGAGAACTCCTCTCTCGGGGGCGTCTCGTCGCTCATACCGGATCTGCGACTGGCGGCGGTTTCAAGCGTTCGATCCGGGGAAGAGGGGAAACGCGGAAACGAGTCGGTCGTCTCGGATAGTACCACCGACCGTCCGCGGAGCCGGCTGGCAGAACCGACTCCGCGAGCGGGCTCGATTACGCCGACCGATCGTATCCCTCGGCTCGGCCAGGGGATCCGACCGAGGGATACACTGCGCATTACGTGTAGAGAATGCATTACTATTCACTCGTTAATTATAGACAGATGTCGGTGTCGAAGGGGCGGGTGCGAACTCGGTGAATCGTCAAAAGTCGACCGACGTCGGCGGCTACAGCCCGGTCGGCGCGTCGATCCACGTCGTTTCGAGCCCCCACTCGTCGGCGAGCTCCTGCAGCGAGCGGACGCCGAACGTCTCGGTCGCGTAGTGGCCCGCGAGCGCGACCGTCAGGCCGGCCTCGCGCGCCTCGTGATAGAGCTGCTGTTTGCCTTCGCCGGTGACGAACGCGTCGACGCCCGCGTCTGCGGCCTCCCCGAGCCAGTCGGCCCCGCTGCCCGTGACCACCGCGACCTCGGTGATCTCCTCGGGGCCGAACTCGAGCGTCCGTACATCGCGCCCGCCGGTGTCGAGCTCCGAGAGACGGGTGGACAGATCGTCGGGACTCAGCGGCGAGGGCAGGCGTCCCGCAAGGCCGATCGTCTCGGGGCCGAGCGAGCCGAATGGCTCCGGAGAGTCGAGCCCGAGGTGGGCCGCGACGCCCGCGGCGTTCCCTAGCTCGGGATGGGAGTCCAGGGGCAGGTGCGAGACGTACAGCGCCAGATCGTTCTCGATCAGCGCGGCGACCCGCTCGAAGTCCCGGCCCGTGACGCGGTCGAGACCGCCCCAGACGAGCCCGTGATGCGTACACAGTACGTCCGCGCCCGCCTCGGCGGCCCGGTCGATCGTCTCTACGGCGGCGTCGACCGCGAAGGCCGCGTGTCCGACGGTTCCGTCGGAGCCGATCTGCAGGCCGTTCGCGCTCGCGTCGATCTCGGCGAACGCCTCGGTTCGAAGCCGCTCGTCGTAGCGCGCACACAGCTCACGCAGTTCCATGGGCGTGCGTACGGACGAACTCCCTGAGTAGTTTGCCACCGAGCGCCGCCGCCTGTCCGTCGTCCCGGTCGTTGACCTCGACCACGTCGAAGCCCACGCAGTGGGGCGCGACCGCCCGGACGACCGCTCGCATCTCGCGGGGGTCGAGCCCGAACGGCTCTTTCGTTCCCGTTCCCGGCGCGAATCCGGGATCGGCACCGTCGATATCGACGCTCAGATACGTCGTCTTCTCCGGAAAGGGGTCGCGCGACCCGTCGGTGACGTCCCGAAGCCACGCGCTCGCGTCCTCGGGTGCGATCACGGTGACGTCGCCTCTCGCCGCGCGTTCCCACTCGGCCTCGCTTCCCGTCCGCGCGCCGACGACGATCGCGTCTTCTACCGTTTCGAGGATCCGTCGGGTCACGCAGGCGTGGGACCACGGATCGCCGTCGTACTCGTCTCGCAGATCGAGATGGGCGTCGATCGCGACGAACAGGTCGGGCTCGGTCGCCCGGACGCCCGCGACGCTGACGGTGTGTTCCCCGCCCAGTAAGAGGGGGATCGCGTCGTCCCAGACGACGTCTCTGAGAACCCCCGAGAGATGCTTGATGTACTCGGGGACGTCGTGACCCGGGCGGACGTCGCCGTGGTCGTGGACGGCGAGGTCGGTAAAGTGCAGGTCGGTCCGCCGGTCGTAGTCGTCGAAGGTCTCGGCAAAGCGCCGGAGCCGGTCGGGACCGAACCGGGTACCGGGCTGAAAGCTGGTCGAGATATCGAGCGGCGCGCCGACGATCACGTACTCGGCGTCCTCGCGTGTGGCCGACGCGCCCGGGAACATTACACGATCTTGCGCTGGCCTTCCATCTCGAGGTACTCGATCGTGTCCTCGGGCGAGAGGTCGGCGTCGGAGGGCGTGCTGATCGTGATCGTCTCGTAGGTGTCGAGATCCATCACCTGGGCGACGGTGTCGCTCTCGACGCTGATGACCTGCCCCTGTTTTCGCTCGATTATCGGAACCCTGATTTTGGCGTCGACGGGCTGGGAGAAGCTGCGTTTCTTGCCGTCGAAGACGCCCTTGC
>JAWARX010000395.1:0-2593 GCA_038893155.1 Halalkalicoccus sp. | reverse complement strand
CGTCGGGGAGGATGCCGGCCTCCTCGGTGGCGTCGAGCGCGTTGTCGACGGCCTCCTTGACAGCGGTGACCAGCCCCCGGGCCCCGCTGTCGAACCCGAGCATGTGCTTGTTCTTCTCGAAGAACTCGGCGATGGAGATCTCCCGCTGGTTGGCAGCGAGCTCGTCGGCGATCCCCGGCTCGTCGCCGAGCGTCGACTGAAGCGACGTCATTCGTACCCGTCTCTATCGGGGGCGAACGTAAAACCCGTGCGGTAGCTCGGTGTAAGTAGAGCGCGGGCGTTACACCGCCAGCGCAGTGTCGACGAACAGCATGATGACGAAGCCCGACAGAAAGGTCAGGGTCGCCTCGTCGGCGTAGCCGTGGCCGTGGCTCTGGGGGACCATCTCACGGAAGATGACGGCGATCATCGTTCCGGCGGCGAAGCCCGCCGCGAGCGGGAACAGCTGCGTGACGACGGCGACGAGCGCAAAGCCCGCGAGCGCGGCGATCGGTTCGGGGACGCCGCCCGAAAGCGTCGTATAGAGGATCGTCTTCGCGTCCGAAAGCCCGGTCTGGCTCGCGGGAACGGCCATCGCGAAGCCGTCGGGGACGTTCTGGATGGCGATCGCCAGCGCGAGGGCGATCCCCACCCCTTCGAGACCGCTGCCGAAGGCGATCCCGATTGCGAGCCCCTCGGGGACGTTGTGGATCGTGATCGAGCCGCCGATCAACACCGCCCTTCGGGTGGTGTCTGCGTCCTCGGGGGCGATCTCGGCGTCCGGCTCGCCCGTGCGTCGACCGTTGATCAGCAGATGGAAGTGCGGGATCGACCGGTTCGCGACGAGCAAGAACAGCCCACCCAGCAGGATTCCGGCGAGCACCTCCGGCATCGTTCCGATCTCCAGTCCGGGAACGATCAGCGCGAAGACCGCCGCGCCGAACATGATCCCCGCAGCGAGTCCGAGGGCCGCGTCGTAGATCCGGTGAGAGACGCTCTGTGTGACGAGGATCGGCAGCGCTCCGAGCCCCGTCGCACACCCCGCGAGAAGCGAGACGAGAAAAACGGTCGAGAGCGGTTCCATACCACCGACAGGTGCGAGGGGAGCAAAAAGCCCGCGACCTGCGACAGTCCTCGCCGCCGGCCGATCGGCACGGTCCTCGCGGCCCGAAATGACACCGGCACTGAGTGTGCCATCCGCTCACGCGCGAGCGCGCGTACGGGAAGTTTAATAGCTACGGGGCGTGAAGCTCTAAACAGATTTTATGTCCGAGCAGAGTGAGTACGGAGCCGGGCAGATTCAGGTGCTAGAGGGCCTCGAAGCCGTCCGCACCCGTCCGGCGATGTACATCGGGTCTACCGATTCTAGAGGGGTGCATCACCTCGTGTACGAAGTCGTCGACAACGCGATCGACGAGGCGCTCGCGGGGTACTGTGATACGATCGAGGTGACCGTCCACGAGGACGATTCGGTGAGCGTCGCGGACGACGGGCGTGGGATTCCGGTCGACACCCACGCCGAGTACGACCGGCCCGCTCTCGAAGTGATCATGACCGTCTTGCACGCGGGCGGGAAGTTCGACTCCAAATCCTATCAGGTCTCGGGCGGACTCCACGGCGTCGGCGTGAGCGTGGTCAACGCCCTCTCGAAGTGGCTCGAAGTCGAAGTCCGCCGGGACGGCGCGGTCTGGACCCACCGCTTCGATCACGGCGCGCCGGACGGCGACATCGAGCGAGTCCGCGATCTCGAAGCGGGCGAGGAGACGGGAACGACGGTGCGGTTCTGGCCCGACGACGAGATCTTCGAGGAGATCGGCTTCGACACCTCGACGCTCGAAACGCGCCTCCGGGAGCTCGCCTTCCTGAATCCCGGCGTCGCGATCACGCTCGCCGACGAGCGCGACGGGAGCGAGGCCGGATTCGAGTACGAGGGCGGGATCCGCGAGTTCGTCGAGTACTTGAACGAGACGCGCACCCCGCTTCACGAGGACGTCCTCTATCTCGCTGACGAACAGGACGCCATTCAGGTCGAGGTGGCGATGCAGGCCACCGACGAGCTCCAGGGCTCGATCCACGCCTTCGCGAACAACATCAACACCCGCGAGGGCGGCTCGCACCTGACGGGGTTCAAGACCGCTCTCACTCGCGTGGTCAACGACTACGCCAACGCACAAGGGCTGCTCGAGGACATCGACGGCAATCTCCGTGGCGAGGACGTCCGCGAAGGGCTCACTGCGGTCATCTCGATCAAACACCCCGACCCGCAGTTCGAGGGCCAGACGAAGACGAAGCTCGGCAACCCGTCGATGCGCTCGCTGGTCGAGACCACGGTGAACCAGAACCTGGCCACTTGGCTCGAGGACCACCCCGGCGACGCCGGGGTCCTCCACCTTGATGGTGTGCATGCCCATCTCGCGCGCGGGCTTCAGGTCGATGCCGAGGTCGTCGAGGAACACCGCCTCGGCGGCGGGGACGCCCAGCGCGTCGAGCGCGAGCTCGTAGAACCGTCGTTCCGGCTTGCGGACCCCGACCCTGGACGACTCGATGACGACGTCGAACACCTCCAGCAGGGACTCGGCCTCCGGGCCCATCGAGCCGGTCGTGTGCCCGACGA
>JAWARX010000394.1:0-2595 GCA_038893155.1 Halalkalicoccus sp. | reverse complement strand
CAGCTCCGACAGCAAATCCTCCGCAAACCGGGTCGAGAAGCACTCAAAGAAATCGTTCAGGCAGTTCTTTGACTCCCCAACAATGTACTTCACAAGAGCGAAGTCGTTTAACTGCGGGTCGTCCCAGTCGGCGTCGGTCGTGTCGGTGTATTCGGGTTCGTGGACGACGTAATCGGTCATCGGTACATTCGGGGCGGGCGACTCGTAAAAACGGGCGGCCTGAGGCTGCAAGCCGGCGACTACGTCGAGAGGACCGGCTGGCTCGCGTACAGCAGGACGTACTCGGCTGCGCGTTCGAGGACGTCGCCCGGGCCGTCGGTCGAGGGCTCGCGTGGGATGACGATGAAGTCCGCGCCGATCTCCTTGGCACAGTCGAGCACGACGTTTCCGGGGTGGCGCGTCTTCTGGGTCGTCGAGTAGCCGTAGGCGGTCGAACTCGCGACCGCCACGCCGGCCGCCTCGGCCGTCTCGGTCGCGCGCTCGGCGAACGCCTCGGCGTCTTCTGCGACGGCCTCGTGGTCGAGGGTATCGGTCTCGATCCCCCGGACGACCTCCTCGCCGAGCACGTACAGCGCGTGGATCGAGGCGTCGTACTGCTGGGCGATCGAGACTGCGTACTCGACGGCGGTGACTGACTCGTCGCTGCCGTCGACCGGGACGAGGACGGTCTCGACGGTGAGTGGTTCGCTCATACGAACCCCTGTGTCACCCCGCATCAAAAACCCACCCCAACGGGTGGTTTTATTCTCCCCCCCGCGGTAGCCCCGCCATGTTCGACAGCGTCGTCATCGCCACCGACGGCTCCGAGAGCGGCGAGCGCGCCGTGAGCGTGGCCCTCGATATCGCCGCGCGCTTCGAGGCGACCGTCCACGCGCTGTACGTGGTCGATTCCTCGGAGGTCGAGGCCTCGCCCGACGGGCTCCGCGAAGACCTTCACGACGCCCTCGAACGACAGGGCGAGGAGGCCCTCGCGGAGATCGAAGCCAGACAGGGCGACGTGATCGCGAGCGTCCGGGAGGGGCGGCCCGTCGCCGAGATCTGTGCGTACGCCCGCGAGAACGACGTGGACGTGGTCGCCACCGGCACGCGGGGTCGCCACGGCGAGAACCGTCTCTTACTGGGCAGCGTCGCCGAGGGCGTCGTCCGGACCTGCCCGGTGCCCGTCCTGACCGTCCGTCAGCTTGACGACGGGACCGAGACGGGATCGGGAGCCGCGGCCTGAGCGCGAGGACAAACCCACACCCCGGCGTCGAACCGGACTCCCTTTCCCGGCGCGCGCCCTCCGTCGGGCATGGACGAGACCCTCATCGACGACGATACCCTGCCGCTCGCCCGGAAATCCGTGTTGCCGGGGGCCGGCTTCTTCTACCCCGACGAGTTCGAGGAGGCCGCGGCTGACGTCGAAGCCGAGAAAGCCCTCGCAGGTGTCGAGACCGCCGTGATCGCGGATCCGGACGCGGACGGGCTGGCCTGCGTCGCGATCCTCCGGGAGGTCTACGGCGCGGCCGCGTTGCTCCCGACGGGCCCCCACGAGATCGAAGATTCGCTGGAGCGGGTCGCCGAGTACGGCGAGGAAGGCCTGAGAGTGTTCGTCTGTGACCTCTGTCCGGATCGCTACGAGTACGTCGGCGAGGAACTCGACGCAGCGGGAGAGACCGCGAGCGAGGTGCGCTGGTTCGACCACCACCAGTGGGACGAGGCGGTGGCGGAAAGCGTCCGCGAGGCGGGTGTCGAACTGGTCGTCGGCGATTCGGACGAGGAGTGTACTGCGGACGTGGCGGTGCGGGCGCTCGAATCGGAGATCCCCCGCCACCTGGTCGAACTCGCCGCCGTGACGCGCGATCACGACCTCTGGATCCGCGAGGACCCCCGGAGCGACGATCTGGCGGATTTCTCCTACTGGTCCGAACCCGAGGACTACGTAGAGATCGTCGCCGAACACGGACCGGACCTGCCCGAGGACGTACTGGAGTTTCTCGCCGAAAAGCGCGTCGAGAAGGAGGCGTTGATCGAACTCGCGGTCAAGCGCGCCGAACTGAAGGCGGTCGGTCCGTGGACGGTGGGCGTCACCTACGGGCGGTGTTCCCAGAACGAGGTCGCGGAAGCCATGCGCGAGCAAGGCGCGGACGCCTCGGTGATCGTCAAGCCCGCCGGCTCGGCTTCCATTCGGGGTACGGACGCCTTCCAGCGGTGTCACGAGGTCGCCGGGCAGGTAAACGGCGGCGGCCACCCCAAAGCGGCGGGCTGTAAGCCCGACATCTACGAGGACATGCTCGATTACGCCCACCACTGGACGACCCGCGGCGCAGTGACCAAGCGGGTGATCCTCGACGCGTTCGAGCACCTCGAAGGCGATCACGGCGTGGAAGCCGACGACGGTTCAGCGGAGGAGTGACTGCCCGGTTTCGAGGGCCCGCTCGACGGTAGCGGCCCCGAGGTCCGGGAACTGGATCGGCGACTTCGGGTCGGCTGGCGGGTCACAGAGGCGTTTCTCGCACCACCGGACGTCGCGCCACGCGCCGCGTTTGTAGCCGACGCCGCGGTAGGTCCCGACGGGCTCGAACCCCATCGACTCGTGAAAGTCCGTGCTTGCCC
>JAWARX010000393.1:0-2597 GCA_038893155.1 Halalkalicoccus sp. | reverse complement strand
CGGACCTTGGCGTCGACACCGCGCCCGCGGAGATCGCGGTCGCCATCGCCGTGACCGCCGCGCTGGGTTATGCCTCGTACGCGCTCGACACCGCCTCGATCCCGGGGATGGTCACCGGCATGCTGCTCGCGCTCGTTACGATCGTTCTCGGGGGTTACGCGTGGTTCGTCCTCCTGATCGCGTTTTTCGCCATCGGCGGGCTCTCGACGAAGTTTCGCTACGAACGAAAGCGATCGCGGGGCGTCGCCGAGGACAACGACGGCGCACGCGGCAGCGGCAACGTGCTGGGCAACTCCGCGGTCGCGCTCGTGGCCGTGCTGGGCTACGCGGCGACGCCCGATCCGCTCTCGGTCCCGCCGGAGCTGTTTTTCTTCCTCTTTGCGGGCGCGGTCGCCACCGCGATGGCCGACACCCTCTCCAGCGAGATCGGCGGCGTCTACGACGACCCGCGCCTGATCACGACTGGCGAGCGCGTCCCGCCGGGCACCGACGGCGCGATCACGTGGCAGGGCGAACTCGCCGGGCTGGCCGGCGCGCTGGCCGTCGCGATCCCCGCGTTCGTCCTCTTCGAGGTGATCTCCCCGCTGGGGGCCGCCCTCATCGCGGTCGGCGGCGTCGCGGGCATGACCGCCGACAGCCTGCTGGGGGCGACCGTCGAGAACCACTGGCTCGACAATCAGGGCGTGAACTTCCTCGCGACGCTGGTCGGCGCGGCCGTCGCGGTCGGACTCGCGGCGCTCGCGGGGCTGTTTTAGCTACGCCGGCCCGACCAGCTCCTCGAACGTGCGGATCCGCACGCTCGTCGGGCGTTTCGTGTACTGGCCGCGCTCGCGAGCGACCACCTGCGAAACGCCGCGCTGAGCGGCGACGTCCAGCACCCGCTGGCTCAGCTCGCCGTCCAGTACGAGTGCGTGTGGCGGCGTTTCGGCCCCGCGGATCGCCTCGAACGCCTCCTCGGCGGGCCGTTCGTCGAGGAGGCTCCACTCTCCGTCGAGCAGCCGGACCGTCCCCGTCTCCCCGTCGATCACCGCCTCTGCGTGCTCGCGCAGCGACGCCGGCTCTGTCGGTTCCGACCGCTCTGACACCGGCTCGTCCGTGTCGTCGGCTTCGACCGCGTCGGGACCGGGCGTCTGCGGGCCGGCGGCAGTCGACGAGTCGGCCGCATCGGCCGGTTCGGCGGTCTCGATCGACGCTTCGGGGGCCGGCTGCGTGCTCCCGTCGGTCGCGGCGACGGCCGCGCCCGCGTTGGCCGCCGAGTCGGCCTCCGCATCGACCTCGGCGAGTGCCTCGAGGGTGACCTTCTCGCGCAGCGCCTCGAAGACCGCCTCCCGCGAGAGGTCCTCGACGGACCGACCCGGCGGGGCGAAGGCGACCGCGTCGACGCTGCCGACCTGCTGGAGCTCTTTCAAGATGAGCTCGCCGCCGCGATCCCCGTCGAGAAAGGCGGTCGTCGTGCGCTCGTTGGTGAGTTTTGCGATGGCGTCGGGAACGTTCGTCCCCTCGACCGCGACGGCGTTTTTGATACCGTACTTCAGCAACTGGAGCACGTCCGCCCGGCCCTCGACGACGATGATCGCGTCGCCATCCACGACCCGCGGGCCGGCGGGATAGCCCTCGTACTCGGTGATGTCCTCGACCCGGACGCTTTCACGCACCTGATCGAGCAGCTCGTCGCTCGAAAGGACGGTCTCGTCGAACGCCGTCGAGAGCAGGTCCCGCGCCCGGCCGACGACCTGCCGGCGGGCCGCCGCGCGGGTGTCCTCGATCCGGGTGACTTCGAGGGTCGCCCGGCACGGCCCGACGCGATCGATGGTTTCGAGCGCCGCCGCGAGCACGGCGGTTTCGACCTTGTCCATGCTGCTTGCGACCGTGACCGTGCCGCTGGAGCGGCCCTGCGTGCTCTCGACCTCGACGTCGATCCGCCCGACCTTCGAGGACTGCTGGAGGTCGTGGATGTTCAGGTCGTCGCCCAGCAGCCCCTCGGTCTGCCCGAAGATCGCCCCGACGACGTCACTTCGCTCGACCACCCCCTCCGCCGTGACGTCCGCGTGAATCAGGTATTTCGCAGTATCGTTGAGTGTCATATGTATCCGTCATGAACGCCTCCATGACACCGTTCGATTCGGGCCCGACGGGCAAAATAATTGCCGTCCGGAGCCGACAGGAGGCGAACGGAACTCACAGTAGCCGGCCGGCGCTCCTCGGAGGCTCGGGTGCAGCGGATCGCGGACGAGACCGGGTGTCCAACCGGCGCGATCGAGGGTTCGGAGAACCCACCTCGTTCCGGTCCGAACGAGATCGCACGGTGCGCTTCAAAACGACGGACGACGAAGGACGGGCGAAGCGAACGCGCGATCCACACCGACGCGAATCACGTCCCGACCGACTGTGCATCAGTCCCCACCGGCGATAGCGACCGCTCCGCGCTCGACGAACGGGGCGTGGCGTTTACCGGGTATTTTTATACTCTTAATTTCGATTGAATATATGGGTCACGAGCGGATCGAACGGCTCGCGGCCGATCTCGAAGGGGCCGTCGGCGAGTCGCTGCGCACGGTCGCGATCGGTGACCTCGACGATCTGGACCACGAGGTCGC
>JAWARX010000392.1:0-2607 GCA_038893155.1 Halalkalicoccus sp. | reverse complement strand
CCTTGCCGTCTGCCCCTGGAACAAGTTCGCGGTGGCGGCGCGCGCGTTCGAGAAGCTGCTGCATACGGGCCGGCGGCCCCCCGGGCCGGCCGTCCCCCCCCTCCCCGCCGTGCCGCCCTCCCGCGGGGCGTACTCTCTGACCTGATCCATCGCCTTCTCGACGGTCGTCTCTCGGTTCGTCGTGATGTACTCGTCGGTGATCAGTCGCTTGATGGGTATCATTGTCCGTCCTCGGTGTTGTCAGTTCGTTCGGTGTGTTCTCTTTCGTTCGTCGTTTCGTTCCGACCGCTCGTTCCGGGCGTTGATTCGGTCCTGTTCGCTCTCGCTTGCGCGCCGTCGGCCGCTCGCCGGGTCACGTAGCCGGCGACCCGGTTGCGCACGGGCTTCGACTCGATCGTCGTCAGCTCAGCGACCGCGCGCTTGTTCGCCTCGAACTCGGAACCGAACGCCTCGGGATACCGTTCGAGCAGCTCCGCGCCGATCTGCTTGATGTATCGCGGTTTGACCGGCATCGCTCACCTCGCGCTCGTCGGCATCATGCCGGTCACCGCGTAGACGGTTCGCTCGCGGATCCGGGCTGCGTTCCCGTCGATTCGCTCGAGGTCCCGTAACGCGAGGAGCGTCCAGATCATCTCGTCGACGAGCACCTCCCGTCCGGTCGAGGAACCACCGACGACGCCACCGACCGTCCGGTCGACTAGATCGTCGGCGGGGTCGCCGCTGGACCGCTCGATCGCGACCGCGCGCAGGACGTCGTCCTCGGCGTAGGCGGCCATCGCGTCGGCGAGTCGCTTTCGGCTCCGCTCGCCGAGAGCGACAAGATCCGCCCGCGTCTCGGCGCTCAGCTCCCGCTGTTTGCCGTATCGCGTGAGGGTCGCCGCCGCCTCGCCGATCCGTTCGAGGTCGGTCGCGATAGCGAACGCCGTGACGATCCGTCGGAGCTTCTCGCGGTCCGCACCCTCGACGAGCGGTCTGCTGTCACCCGCGCTGACGCGCTCTTCGGCGAGTAGTTCGACACAGTCGCCCTCGATAGTGATCCGGTGACGACTGACCTCCGGATCTCCGTCACCGACGATCCGAGCCAGGTCGGTGTCGTCCTCGCGAAGGACCTGGAGCGCCAGTTCGAGCTGTTCGTCGACGAGGTCGGCGGTGGCGAGCACCTCGGCTTTCAGTCGGTCAATGTCGGAGCCGTGTCTCTGCTCAGGCATGGCTCACCTCAGAGCAGCTCCGCGAGCAGGATCGACGCGAGCCAGAAGTAGATCACGAGCGCCGTGATGTCTTTCACGGTCGTGATCAGTGGGACGGAGGCGGCCGCCGGGTCGAACCCGAGCTTGTGCGCGATCCAGGGGATGACGTAGCCGACGACCGACGCCACCACGCAAACGGTGACGAGGCCGACGAACACGACGATGCCGAGTTCGGGAATGCCCTGCCACCAGACGGCGAAGAGGCCGCCGATTCCGCCGATGATGACCCCGATGATCAGGCCGACCAACCCCTCGCGCGCGGTGTACTTCAGCGCGGTCTTATCATCGATCTGCCCGAGTGCAAGCCCACGGACGAAGATTGTCGAGGCTTGCGTCCCGACGTTGCCGCCCATGTCCATGATGACCGGGACGAAGAAGGCCAATGCGACCACGGCCTCGAGCGTGTCCTCGAAGGCCTCGATCACGCCGCCGGCGGCGAGCCCTCCGACCAGAGCGACGATCAGCCAGGGCAGGCGGATCCAGAGGATGCGCGGGATCGACGAGCCCAGTACCAGATCGCTTCTCACCTGCTCGGCGTCCGTGATCGATCCTTTGCGGACGACGCCACCGCCTGCAGCGACCGTCTCGCCGCCGTCGGTGCGCGCGAGGTCGTCGTACTCGATCGTTCGGTTCTCGACGTCGGAATCGCGGCGCTCAGCGGGCATCCGCTCCCTCCCCGTAGGTCCGGAAGACGCCAGCGAAGGCGCTGCCGAGCAGTTCAACGATCAGTTCCGCGAGCGGCTTACCCGTGAAACTGATGCCGCCTCCGATGATCGGTGTGCTGATCTCCGCCGCGTGGTGAGTCGTGTACCACATACGGTGACTGGTCGGCATCCGGGCGATATAATTCCGTCGATTTATATTTGGAAATAAAACGAGAGCCAGGGGCTCTCGGGCACACGTAAACCGTGTGCGATGTGCGAGCGCTGTGCTATCGGATCGTCAGCGACGGTGCCGTTCAGACGGCTCTCGTCGGGGACGGGGCAGTCGCGACAGCTACCGTTCGACTCGGAGCGGTCGCTCGAAGCGATCCGCGGGGCTCTCCGGACCGATCACGCCACGAGTGACTCATCGGTCGTTATCCCGTATACGTGATCGGATGGGCGTCGCTCGCTCGGCTCGGGCGACCGACCGGGGATCGGATATCAGCGCGTCGCTCGCTCTCCATGTCCGTTTCTCCTCGGGGAGGCTCGAAAGACGCCGGCGAAGGCGCTGTCGAGGAGCTCCAAGATGAGTTCCGAAAGCGGGCGACCGGTGAACGTTAGCGCGCTCTGATTCCGTCGCGAAGGTGGCTGTCTGGTAAACATACCGGTGGGGGATCGTTCGAATCCCTGAATAAAGGTTTCGTTATAGGTTCCTT
>JAWARX010000391.1:0-2609 GCA_038893155.1 Halalkalicoccus sp. | reverse complement strand
CTGGTGACCGGGGCAGGAGCCGGAATCGGTCGGGCGACGGCCGAGCGACTCGCGGAGGGGGGCGCATCCGTGATCGTCACCGACGTGGATCGCCAGGGCGGCGAGGAGACGGTCGAACTGATCGAACGCGAGGGAGGTGAGAGCGAGTTCAGGGAGCTCGACGTGACCGACGCCGAGGCGTTCGAAACGATCGTCGAGAACGTCGCGGCCGACCGCGGGCTGGACGTACTGGTGAACAACGCCGGGATCGGCCACGAGGCCGCGAGCCTCGAAGAGAACGGGTCCGCGACGCTCGAACGGGTGCTCGACGTCAACTGCTGGGGCGTCTGGAACGGCTGTCGGGCGGCGCTGCCGGTCATGAAAGCGAAGGAATCGGGCGCGATCGTGAACGTGGCCTCGCTGGCCGGGCTGATCGGCCTGCCGAAGCAGGCCGCCTACTCGCTCTCGAAGGGTGCGGTGGTGAACGTCACCCGGACGGTCGCCGCCGAGGCCGGCCCCTACGGGGTGCGCACGAACGCCGTCTGTCCGGGCTTTATCGAGACGGCCCTCGGCGAGGGCTACTTCGCCCAGCAAGAGGACCCCGAGAAGGCGCGAAAGCGCATGGAAGCGCAGTACCCGCTCAAACGGCTCGGGAAGCCCGAAGAGGTCGCCGACGCGATCGCGTATCTCGCGAGCGACGAGGCGAGCTACGTCACCGGTCATAGCCTCGTCCTCGACGGGGGCTACTCGATCGCCTGATCAGAGTTCAGGAACGTCCTCGACGCGCGGGACACCGCCTGCAGTGATCGTCTCGCCGACGACGTAGGAGGAGGCGGGACTCGCGAGGAACTGGGCGATGTCGGCGATCTCCGCCGAGAGCCCGATCCGCCGGTCGACTTCGTCCCGATCTATGTTCTCCGCCGAGACGCCCATCTGGGATTCGACGCCCGGCGTGGCGACGAAGCCCGGCGCGATGCAGTTCACTCTGACGTCGTCGGCGGCCCACTCGGCGGCGAGCGTCGTCGTGAAATTTATGACTCCGGCTTTCGCCGCGCCGTAGTGGCTCATGTACGGCGAGCCGCGCTGGCCGGCCACGGACGAGAGGTTGATCACCGTCCCGCCGCCGTCTTTCAGGTGCTCTGCGGCGGCCTGCGTGCAGTGGTAGGTACCGTGAAGGTTGATGTTCACGATGGTTCGCCAGCCGTTCTCGCTGATGTCGTCGAAACCGGCCATGAAGCTCGCGCCCGCGTTGTTCACCAGGCAGTCGAGCCCCCCGTACTCCTCGACGGTGGCCTCGATCAGCCCCTCGACCGCGCCTCGATCGGTCACGTCACACTCGACGGCCAGCGCTTCGCCGCCCGCCTCTTCGATCCCCTCGGCGACCGGATCGACGTTGCCCTGCTCGCGCGAGCAGACGACCACGCGCGCCCCGCCCGCGGCGAAGCGCTCCGCGATCGCCCGGCCGATCCCGCTGGACGCGCCCGTGACGACCGCCACCTGACCGTCGACGCCGAAGCGCTCGCTCATCGCCGCCCTCCAGTTCGCCCTGTTGTTACCATTGATAACTCGAACGTCCGATTTCCGTGCATCGGTAATAAACGTTCACACCGTGGTTCCGTGGCGGGCGCTCACCCCTCGTAGCGCGTGATCGGCTTGATCTCGCGGTCGTCGACGTCAGAGAGCGCCTCGCGGGCGATCACGCGCTTGTGGACTTCGTCGGCCCCATCCACGAGGCGGAACTGCCGGACGTTCTCGTAGAAATCCGCAATAGGAAGGTCCTTGCCGATGCCGTTTCCGCCACACAGCTGGAGGCAGTCGTCGATCACTTCTTGTACCGTGTTCGCGGCGAACACCTTCGCCATCGAGACGGGGATCCGGGCCTCTCCGCCCGAGTCGATCTCGCGGGCGGCGTGGCGCACCATCGTCCGGGCGGCGTGCAGGTTCGTCTCGGCCTCGGCGATCGCAAAGCGAACCGCCTGCTTCTCTGCGAGCGGGCCGTCGAACGCCTCCCGTTCGCTGACGTACGCCTTCGCCACGTCGAGCGCGCGTTCTGCCATCCCCGAGTAGCGCATGCAGTGGGTCAGCCGCGCGGGGCCGAGGCGCTGTTGGGCGTGCGAAAAGCCCTCGTTGAGATCCCCCAAGAGGCTCTCCTCGGGAATCTGTACACTGTTGTACCGGATCTCGGCGTGGCTCATGCCCGTGACCTCGCCGCCGACGTGCGGAATGTCCCGGACGAGCTCCACTCCCTCGGTGTCGCTCGGAACCAGAAACAGCGAGCAGCCGGCGTACGGATGGGCCTCGGGATCGGTGCGGGCCATCACGATCAGCACGTCGGCCTCCGAACCCTGCGTCGTCCACCACTTGTGCCCGTCGAGGACCCACTCGTCGCCCTCTTTTTCGGCGTGGGTTTGGAGCATCTTCGGGTCCGAGCCACCCCCCTGAATCGGCTCGGTCATCGAGAATCCCGACCGGACCTCCCCGGCGACGAGCGGCTTCAACCACTCTTCTTTCTGCGCTGCGGTGCCGAACAGTTCCAGCGTGTGCATGTTGCCCTCGTCGGGGGCGTCCACGCGGAGGGCGACCGGTCCCAAGAGGCTCCGACCGGCGGCCTCGAAGACGGGCAGCATGTC
>JAWARX010000390.1:0-6776 GCA_038893155.1 Halalkalicoccus sp. | reverse complement strand
GGGAAGCGATAGTAGATACTTTCATAGCGTTGTAAAATAAAGATCCGATAGAAGCGGTGAAGATACAATGGTATTCAACGGAAAGCGGACCCGAACGGCGTGCGTCCTCGCGATGGTACTGTGTGTCCTCCTGGCGGGGTGTGGAGGGTTCGGCACCGACGGACCGGGCGAAGGCGAGGACGAAGACGAGACGGACGGGCTCGAAGAGGTAGACGACGAAGAAGGGCCCGACGACGAGTCGGATGCGCCCGAGGACGACGAAGAGGTCGAAGAGGACGCTGACGAGCCGGACGCGCCCGACGAGGACGCCGATGCGCCCGGCGATGACCGAGAGGACACCGACGAGTCGGACGCACCCGACGAGGACGCCGACGCGCCTGAAGAGGACGATGAGACGGATGCGCCCGACGAGGAGGAGGAGGCCCCTGACGAGGACACCGACGCGCCGGAAGACGATGAAGAGGAGGAGGTCCCTGACGAGGGCACCGACGCCCCCGATGACGAAGAAGAGGAGATCGAAGACGACACCGACGAGTCGGATGCGCCCGAGGACGACGAAGAGGCCGAAGAGGACACCCCCGACGAGGACGAGTACGCCAGCCCCGCCGATATAGCGGTCGAGAGCGTAACCCACATGGAGGAGGCCGGGACGAACCACGATTCGATCACCCTGACGAACACGAACGACGAACTGCCGCTGCTGATCGACGGCTGGGAGATCGAGATGGAGGGACAGGACGACCGGATCCCGATCGAGGAGGAGATCGTGATCGAACCCGGCGAGAGTCACACGATCGAGTTCGAGGAGGGCGAGAAGACGCTCGAAGCGGACGGTGGCGTGATTCACCTCTACGACTCGGATGGCGAGCAGATCGGCTCCTGGGATCACATCGGCTCACCCAGCGCCCCGCCGGAAAGAACTGAGGACACCGGGTACGTGCAGGTCACCGTGACCGACGCCGAAACCGACGAGTGGATCGAGGACGCCGAAGTCGCGATCGGTAGCGGGGACGAGCAGTGGACCGGTTCGACCGACGGCGGTGGCGTGACGACGGTTCTGGACGTCCCCTACGGCGAACACGAACTGACGGTCACTCACGACGAGTACGCAGAACACACGGAGACGGTCGTCGTCGGCGAGGAGGGAACCGAGATGACGGTCGAGCTCGAACCGGCCGGTGACGCGCTGCGGGTCCCGGTACCCGCCGCGACGATCGCCTGATCCGGCGAGCCGTGCTGTCGGACGGAGCCATTCGAACCGCCGACCGCCCGACCCGCCTCGTATGGGAGTATCTATCGTTCGCGTGAAGCGATCGTCACGGAGGTACCGCCAGCAACATCAATCGGGCGGTACAGCCGTGAATCGATCATCCAATCTGATCGGTGGCCACCGGGGAAAATTCGCCCGGGTATTCGAAAAAGTATTGTAGGGAATTTCTGTTGTTGATACTGTGTCTCGTGAACAACGCTCGGTTTCCGTTCCTCGGATCTCGAGTTTCGAAACGATCTTCGTGCTCTTTCTCTTTGCGGGCGTGTTCAAGGCCTCTCCTCACCTCTCGTGGGTTCCCTACGACCTCACGGCGACGTTCGCGGCCCTCGCCGGGCTCCTCGCGGTCTCGCTCCTACTCACGAGGCGCGTCGAACTGCGCCCGGAATCGGTGGTCGTCATCGCCCTGTTCGGCCTCTTTCTCGCTTACGCGCTCCTTACCGTCCTGTGGACCCCCAGCGAGATCTACGTCCGCGAGAAGGCGTTCCGCCTCGCGAGCGTCACCGCCTTCTCGCTGGTCGGCTGTGCCCTGATCGTCGCCACGGAACGGGCCCGGATCCGGCGATTCCTCGCCGCCACACTCGTCCTCGCGCTGATCACCGCCGCGGCGACTCTCTACCCGTTCTACCACCACGGCCCCGTCCGGATCGAACCGTTCGGGACGACCTACCTCATCCTCGGGCGGATGATCGGCTTCGGGGTCGTGATCCTCGCCGTCTACGTCCTGTTCGTCGTCGAATCCCCGCTCCGATCGGTCGCGGCGTTCGCCCTGCTTGTTCCCCTCGCGCTCGCGCTGGTCGTCCTCGACGGACGCGGACCGCTTGCGGCGACCGCCCTGACCGTCTTCGGGCTGTTCGTCCTGGCGGCCGTCGCGACCCCACTGTTTCGCCGCCCCGAGCGCATTATCCCGGCCACGGGCGCGGCCGCGATCGTCGGTGCGGTCGTCCACGCGCTGGAGGATTCGCTCAGAGTGTACCGAAAGTTCCGGTCGACGTTCAGCGACGACCCCGACCCCGCGACCACTGGGCGGCTCGCGAACTACGAAGCGGCCTACGAGACGTGGCGCTCCGGGCGCACGCTCACCGGCCACGGGCTCGGGAGCTGGGGGCCGCTGACCGACCAGACGGCCCACTGGCCCCACAACCTCGTCCTCGAACTGCTGGTCGAGCTCGGCGCGATCGGGCTCCTGCTCTTTCTCGCGCCGGTCGCGGTCGGGCTCGTCCTGACGGTCGGGGGCTATCTGCAATCCCGCGACCCGGAGTACGTCGCCGTCGCCGCGCTGTTCGTCTACACGTTCTTGAACGCGCAGGTCACCGGCGATTTCAACGACAACCGCTTTCTGTTCGCGACGATCGGTCTGCTGTGCTACCGGGCGACGGAACACCGGTTCTCGGCGACAACGGTCGCCGATCTCCGCGCTCGCTTCCACCGAATCCTCCCGGCAACGCGGGATCCGTAGCCGAACCGTTCGTCACTACTTGCAGCCAGAACGGGAGTGCGTTTCGCGGGGCGAACGGACGACGGAGCAGTCGTGCCGGAAGAGAAGTACGAACGACGCGATCGGGAGAGCCCGGTCCGTGCGTCGGACCGCGTCGGATCGGCGAGGACGACCGTCACGCCGCTGTCGGGTTTCCGCCATCGCGGATATCACGATGGAAACACATAATTATAGTACTCGGGACGAAACGGGTACGTCAGATGGGGGATCGATCCGTCGCCGAGCGGGAATATCGAACGAACCGATGAGGGACACGATCGTCGACGCGCTGTTCGGTGTCGCCTTCGTCCTCGTAGTCCTGCTTCTCACGGTCGATTCGTTCACCGCGACCCACCTCACCCTCGCGTATCTCTTTCTCGTCGCCATCGCGTGCAACCAGTACGACTCGCGGGTCCACAGCGGGATCTCGCCGCTTCTGTCCCTGCAGATCGGCTTGCTGTTCGCGCTCGGTACGGGCCTGATCGTCCTCGTGGTGGGCGGCCTGGGCGTTCGGACCCTCGAACTCGTCGCGGTCTTTGCTTTGCTCCTCGTGTTCGTCCTCACGCGCGACGACCTGCCCGCGTACCTCCCGACGGCCCTTCCGTACCTCGTCGCCTGTTTCGTCGTCGTGGGGATCTTCCTCTATCACGCCCGCGAGTTCGGCGCCGGCTCCGGCCTCGGCCTCTTTCCCGTCTTCGCGGGTATCCTGCTCGCGTTCAACGTTTTCGTCCTCCCGCGGTACGTCTCGACGGACGCGGTCTACTGGACGGTCGCGACCGTCGCCGCCGCCGTCACGCTGGTCGGGATCCCAGCAGCCCTCGCGGGTGATTACACCCTCTGGATCTTCGAGGTCCGAACGTGGGGAGGAAGCGTCTCGATACCGCTTCTCGACGCGGAACTCTCGATCGTCCGCTCGGTCTTCGCGAACCCCAACACGTTCGGCCTGCTCGCCTTTCCGGGCACCCTCGCGAGCGCCGTCCTCGTCCACCGAACCCTCACCCGGAGTTCCGTCCCGCTCGTCGCCGTCGTTCCGCTCTGTCTGTTCGCGATCACCCTCCTCGGAACCTACCTCTCGAACAGCCGCGCAAGCATGCTCGCGGCGGCGGTCGCCGTCGCGTTCTACCTGCTTGCGGCGACCGACCGCCGGCTCGTCCCCGTCGCCGTCGCCGCCATCGCGCTCGGCGTGCCGGCGTTTCTCGCGGCGGTCTACCTCTCGGCCCTCCCGATCGACCCCGCGAACCGCTTTACGCTCTGGCGGGCGGGTCTCGAAGCGGTCTACCGCGACTCGGGCCTGCTCGGACAGGGGATCGTCGGTACGAGAGCCGCTATCGAGCCGTATCTGGAGATCGGCGGCTCGGTCCACAACTCCTATCTCTCGATGTTCATCCGCGCCGGCTTTCTCGGTGGGGTCGCCTACGCCGTCCTCGTCCTCGGCCCGCTCGTTCACGGCGCGCTCGGCTACGCTCGGGTCGACACCGGGATGCTGGCGCTGGCGGTCGCCTTCGCGGTCCACCAGCTGTTCGAGGGCTACACCCTCTTTCAGTTCGGCCACGGCTCGATCCTCGGGGCGCTCGCCGTCGGCTACGTCCTCGTCAGCCTCGCCGACGGTTCGCCGACGGCAGCACCGAGCGAAAACGAGAGCGCCGCGACCGATTCCCGCTCTGCGGACGACCGAGGGGACGACTCGATCCTGTTCCGGCGCGAACCCAACCGAACCGAGAGCTACGACTACGACGACCGACTGTAGATCCACGCCGGCCGTGCTCGCGCCCGCGGTCCTCCTACTCGCCGGCTAATTGTTGTTTGGAACTAGATAAGTAACCGTGAACAGAGCGAAGAGCGAACGATGTATCCCCTGTTCGCCCCGCTCGTGGCGCTCGCGCTCGTGGTGATGGCACTCGCGACGTCCCGCCTCGACGCCGTTCACATCGTGCTCGCGTATCTGTTCGTCACCGCCCTCGTCCTCGTCGTCCACGACCACCGCGCGAACGACGGCATCTCGCCGCTTCTGTCCCTGCAGACCGCGCTCGTGTTCGCGCTCGGTGGGGCCCTCCTCACGCTCGTCGTCGGGGGACTGGGCGTTCGAACCCTCGAACTCGCCGTCGTCCTCTCGTTGCTTCTCGCGTTCGGCCTCGCCCACCGCTCTCCCCGTACGTACCTCCCGACCGCCCTCCCGTACCTGGACGCGTTCGCCGTCCTCGTGGGGGTCTTCCTCTATCACGCCCGCGAGTTCGGCGCCGGCTCCGGCCTCGGCCTCTTTCCCGTTCTCGCCGGCCTGCTCCTCGCGATCAACCTGTTCGTCCTCCCGCGGTACGTCCCCCCGGTCGAGATCTACCGGGCGGTCGCGCTCGTCTCGGGAGTCGTCTCCGCGCTCGGGATCACCGCGCTCGTGACCGGCGATTTCAGCATCTGGATCCTCGAGATCAGGCGGTGGGACGCCACCACGATCGGGCTCGGACTGCCGGCCGTCCGCTCGATCTTCGCGAACCCCAACACGTTCGGCCTGCTCGCCTTTCCGGGCACCCTCGCGAGCGCCGTCCTCCTCGGACGCGCCCGCGAGCGGTCCGCGCCGCCCGAACGCCTCGCGCTCCCGGCGATCGCCCTCTCGCTTTCGGGGGCCGGTCTCTACCTCTCGAACAGTCGCGCGAGCATGCTCGCGGCGGCGGTCGCCCTCGGGATCTACGCGGCGGTCGCCCTCGAGGGACGGCGGGCGATCCGCGGGGCGCTCGTCGCCGTCGCCGTCGGGGTTCCGGCGTTCCTGCTCGCGCTGTACCTCTCGGTCCTCCCGATCGACCCCGCGAACCGCTTTACGCTCTGGCACGCCGGGTTCGAGGCCGTCCGCCACGACTCGGGCCTGCTGGGTCAGGGGCTCGTCGGGACTCGCGAGGCGCTCGAACCGTACTCGACGCGGGGCGAATCCGTCCACAGCTCCTATCTCTCGATGTTCATCCGCGCCGGCTTTCTCGGCGGGGTCGCCTACGCCGTCCTCGTCCTCGGCCCGCTCGTGGGAGCCGCGCGCCGGCCCGAACGTGTGAGCGTCGGCATGCTCGCACTTTCGACCGGTTTCGCGGTCCACCAGCTGTTCGAGGGGTATACCCTCTTTCAGTTCGGCCACGGCTCGATCCTCGGGGCGCTCGCCGTCGGCTACGTCGTCGCGGGGCTCGCGGGCGACGATGTCGCCGACGGGACGACGAGCGAAACCGACGCCTCGGAGTCCGACCCACGGCCGGGGCCGTCTGGCCACCGCGCGTTCGGGGCTTGGATGGCCCGCAACGAACGCCAATGAGTCGATGGCAACCGTTTTGCCGCCGGACCCGCGTGCGAACCGTATGGCCGAGGGAGCCGACGGATGACGTGCGAGACGCCGGTCGTTCTGGTGGTGTACAACCGCCCGGACACCACCGCGCGGGTCCTCGATTCGCTGGCCCGCGTCGAGCCCGAGACGCTGTACGTGATCGGCGACGGACCGAACGACGGGGACGAGAGCGACCGAGAGCGCGTTCGCGCCACGAGAGCGCTCGTCGAGGACCGTATCGACTGGTCCTGTGAGATCCATCGCCGGTACCGCTAGGAGAACCACGGCGTCTCGAGCGTTCACGAGGGCCTGGACTGGGTGTTCGACCGGGAGGACGAAGCGATAATCGTCGAGGACGACTGCGTCCCGAACGACTCGTTTTTCGCCTTCTGCGAGGCGATGCTCGACCGGTATCGCGAGGACGAGCGGGTCATGTCGGTAAACGGCACCAACAGGTTAGAGACGTGGAAGGCCGACCGCCAGGACTACCACTTCGTCACCTATCAGGGGGTGTGGGGCTGGGCGACCTGGCGACGCGCGTGGGAGGCCTACGACCCCGCGATGGCGAAGTGGGCCGACCCCGAGGTGAGAAAGCGGATGCGGGACGCGCTGGGGGAGCTGAAGCGGCTCCAGCAGCCTTACCTCAACTGGACGGGCAAGGCGGAGAAGACGAGCTTCGAGGTCGACACCGTCTCGCTCCATGTCCATGAACGGGTGGACCCGGCGACGATCCTGGC